>CAMBDK010000051.1 GCA_945865315.1 Chitinophaga pinensis
TGTTTTTAGTCAATTATTAACTGTTTTTTACCACCAGCGATTGAGCCAGTTCGACTGGTCAACGAATCAGCCAAAACCAATTGCCAATTGGATTTTGGAACATTATCCAAAACTTTATAACCCCGATCCTATTATTTTTATAGCGCGACATACTCCTGGAGGACTTGAAAAAATAGCTCAATCCCCTGCATACTATATAAACAAAAATGGAGAAATAACTAAATTTTTAGTACATGAAAAGCACCTTCAAAATTTAGAACAGTTTGGAATTTCTAAAAATAAAATAGATTCTATTGCTCCCCTGTTAAAATACATAAACAAATGGGCTTATATCAATGTTAATGAAAATTTCCATTCTTCTTTTTCTCTCGATGAAATAAAAAATATTAATAGTGAAAGAAGGCTCGCAAGGCAAATAAAAATTATTAGAAATGATGCGGCATGGCATCAATTAATAATTCAAAAAGCAAAAGACCTAAACATAACAGAAGAGGAGTCATTGAGAAATGATGCCGCTTATATTCTAGGGATTGAGCTTGTAACAATAGCAGAAACCGTCGAAAATAAAATACAGCTTAAAATTGATCTCATTAAAGCAACTCCCGCTTGGCTAAAGTTAATTGAAGAGAAAGCCCTAGAGCAAAATATAACATTGGAAAATGCTTTGCTTAATGATGCCCGCTGGATGGTTGAACAGGAAGGCAAATAGTGAATTATTTATGGAGAGCGATGCAATACTTTCACATTGCAAAAGATGTCTCCAATATTTTTTTCATGGAGGAGTGTGTGCATTCTTCTCTATCGGGCTTGTAAGCTTATTCCATTTGATTTCAAGAACTTGTCGCTAATATTTACTCCCTATTTAAACAATGCATAGAAATGATTGATCTATTAGGTTGTTCTTTTTTTTGTACTTTTGCAAGCGAATTTACATTGTGATTTTTGTATTAAAAAGCTTTGACAGTATAGCCTTTTAATAAAAACAGTCTTTTGAAAGCCAACAAAGAATTCAATAATGCGCAATAAAAAAATAATGGAATATAATTTTAGTGAAATAGAAAAAAAGTGGCAAGCCTACTGGAAAAAAAACAAAACTTTTAAAACCTTTAATCCTAATGAAGCAGGCTTTCAGTCGTCGCCTTCTTATAAAAATGGAGGCAAGCCATTCTATGTGTTAGATATGTTTCCTTATCCTAGTGGTGCCGGATTGCACGTTGGGCACCCATTGGGGTATATTGCTTCCGACATTTTTTCGCGATACAAGCGCTTGAAAGGGTTTAATGTATTGCACCCAATGGGGTATGATTCTTTTGGCTTGCCAGCCGAACAATATGCAATTCAAACAGGGCAACATCCTCGTATTACAACCGAAACAAATATTGCTCGTTATCGCGAACAGCTTGATAAATTAGGTTTTTCATTTGATTGGGACCGAGAAGTAAGAACCTCTGACCCTAGTTATTATAAATGGACACAATGGATTTTTATTCAACTATTTAATTCCTGGTATAACCCTATTACAGATAAGGCGGAGCCTATTGATACCTTAATAGATAAATTCCAAAATTCAACGATAGGATTTCAAAGCGAAGGCTCTGAAAAAACTTTTGATCAATTAACAGAAAATGAAAAGTCGGATATTTTATTGAATTATCGCCTTGCTTATTTAAGTGATACGATGGTTAACTGGTGCCCTCAATTAGGAACAGTACTTGCAAATGAAGAGGTGAAGGAGGGCTTATCGGAGCGCGGCGGCTATCCTGTAGAAAGGAAGTTAATGAAACAGTGGAGCTTGCGAATTACAGCCTATGCCAATCGTTTGTTAAATGATTTGGAAGGAATTGATTGGACAGAATCTATTAAAGAAGCTCAACGCAACTGGATAGGGAAAAGTGAAGGGACTAGCCTTAGGTTTTTAATCAACAGTTCAAATCCTACTAATGGTAAAAATGAATCTGAGGATTCTGAAAAAATGTTTGTTGAGGTGTTTACAACCCGCCCCGATACCATATTTGGCGTATCTTTTATTACGTTAGCTCCCGAGCACGAACTAGTTGGAGCGCTTACAAGCATTGCACAAAAAGATGCCGTTGAAGAATACGTTGCTTTCGCTAAAAATCGCAGTGAACGAGAGCGAATGGCGGATGTAAAAAACATTTCAGGCGTTTTCACCGGCTCTTTTGCTATTCACCCATTTACGAAAAACAAAGTCCCTGTTTGGATAGGGGATTATGTATTGGCTGGCTATGGAACAGGAGTTGTAATGGCTGTTCCTGCCCATGATTCACGTGATTTTGCTTTTGCAAATTACTTTGGAATCGAAAAAAAAATAATCATTCAGCCTCCTGCACAAAAAAACGAGCTTCTTGATTTAGGGAAATCTTCTGAATGGAATTTTGAAGAAAAGTCCTTTGATGATAAAGAAGGGCTGCTCATCAATTCCGATTTTTTAGATGGCTTACAAGTAAAAGCAGCAATTAAAAAAATAATCTCTATCATTGAGGAGCGGGGATTAGGTAAAAGGAGAACGAACTTCCGTTTGCGCGATGCTGTTTTCGGAAGGCAGCGCTATTGGGGGGAGCCCATACCCGTATATTATGAAAACGGAATACCAAAGGTATTGCCCGAAAGCGAATTGCCTTTGCTATTGCCCGAGGTAGATAAATATTTACCAACAGAAACGGGGGAGCCTCCGCTGGCGAGAGCCAAAGATTGGAAAAAAATAATTTCCGGGCAGACTCCTCCATTGCCTTATGAACATTCTACAATGCCTGGTTGGGCAGGCAGCTCTTGGTACTTTTTAAGGTACATGGATGCAAATAATAATTCGGAATTTATTTCAAAAGAAGCGGCTAACTACTGGCAAAATATTGATTTATACATTGGTGGCGCAGAACATGCTACCGGCCATCTTTTATACTTGCGTTTCTGGACAAAATTTTTGAACGACCTCGGGTTAATACCAGTGACCGAGCCGGCTAAAAAACTCATTAACCAAGGAATGATACAAGGGGTTTCTGCATTTGTTTATAGGGTTGAAAAAAATATTTTTATTTCTAAAAATAGAATCGATAGCAATTTATCGGAAGAAGAAAAAATACTAACCGGCCTTAAAAGCGATGTTGCGAATTGCACCCCGGTGCATGTAGATGTAAATATTGTTAAAAACAATGTATTAGATATAGAAGCTTTTAAAAATTGGCGGGAAGAGTACAAAGATGCTGTTTTTATTACAGAAGAAAATGGCAGCTATATTTGCGGTGCGGAAGTGGAAAAAATGTCTAAATCCAAATGGAACGTTGTTAGTCCCGATTTAATGGTGGAGAATTACGGTGCAGATTGTTTGCGTTTATATGAAATGTTTCTTGGGCCACTCGAGCAAAGTAAGCCTTGGAATACCAGTGGAATTTCTGGTGTTTCTAATTTTATGAGGAAATTATGGCGCCTATACAAACCTTTTGTTGAAATAAATAATGGCGCAATAGATATAGGGAAATCTATTGTGGCGGAGCAAACAGAAGCTACAAAAGCCGAGTTAAAAACACTTCATAAAACAATAAAAAAAATAGCTCAGGATATCGAAAATTTTTCCTTCAATACTTCTGTAAGTAGTTTTATGATTTGTGTAAACGAATTAACGGAATTAAAATGTAATAAGCGCGATATTTTAGAACCTTTAGCAATACTTGTTTCTCCATATGCCCCTCACATAGCAGAAGAGCTTTGGAGCATATTGGGACATACCGAAAGTATATCGTATGCAGCATTCCCTATATGCGACGAAAGTTTTTTAATTGAAAGTTCCTTTAATTACCCTATTTCCTTTAATGGAAAAACACGTTTCTTTCATGAGTATGACCGTGCACTTTCTGTAAATGATGTAGAAAAGCAAGTGCTTTCTTTGGACCAAACACACAAATACCTTGAAGGTAAAGCGCCAAAAAAAATTATAGTGGTACAAAATAAAATTGTGAATATTGTTATTTAGTGAAGTTTTCGAAATAAATCGGCAAATTAAATGGTTCAAAAGCTGTGTGTTTTTCTTTTGTCTTGATACAAAAGAAACAAAAAATCAAGAACAAACGATTCCTCCACACCTGCAACGCTGCATCGCGTTTGTTCATAACTCACGCGCGTTTTCATAAGGATATTTATTGCAAAAAAAATGAAATTATCGGTTTTTGTCAATATATCTGTTTGTCGAAATTATTTTGAAAGCTCTACTTAGTGAAGTGTTCGCAATAAATGCGCAAATTAAATGGTTGAACAACGGTCTATTTTTCTTTTCTCTTGATACAAAAAAAACAAAAAATCAAGAACAAACGATTCCACCCCACCTGCAACGCTGCATCGCGTTTGTTTATTCCTCACACGCGTTTTCATAAGGATATTTTTTGCAAAAAAATGAAATCATCTGTTTTTATTAATATATCTGTTTTGTCGAAATTATTTTGAAAGCTTTATTTAGTAATAAGCGCGGTAAAATTATTAATTGAAAATTACTGTTTGTTTTATCTCTGCGCTCAAGCTTTTTGCAACAGGGCAAGTATAAGCGGCCTGCATCAACAATTCCTTTTCTTTGGAACTGAAATTATTTTTAGGCAAAACAAATTCCAGTATTATTTCACCCACTCTTCTGGGGTTGGATTCCATTATTTTTGTAATTTCTATTGTAGTGCCTGTTATATTTAAGTTCTGTCGTTCTGCCACAATGCCCATTATTGTAAGCATGCAGCAGCCCAGCGATGTGGCCAGTAAATCAGTAGGAGAGAAGGCTTCTCCCTTCCCATTATTATCAATAGGTGCATCTGTGATAATGATATTGCCTGATTGTAAATGAACAGATTCTGTTCGCAAATTTCCAAGGTATTTTATTTTAGAAGTTTTCATAATTTTAATATTTATATCGTTAAAAAATTATAATTTTTGTTATCGAATGTCTGTCTCTTGTTTTTTAATTTGGACAATATTAACGGCATCAATAAATCAGCATGAAAGAGCAAAAATATAAAAACTTGCTTTAACGGAGCTTTGGTTGTTAGTTAATTTAAAAAAATACAGCATTTTTCTAATATTAATCTGGGATCGATTAATATATCGAAGAAAGAAAATATTCAATGGTTATGCTAAGTGAAGTCTCCCAAATAAATCCGCAAATTATATGGTTCAAAAGCTGTGTGTTTTTCTTTTGTCGTGATACAAAAGAAACAAAAAAACAAGAACAAACGATTCCTCCCCACCTGCAATCCTGCATCGCGTTTGTTCATTCCTCACGGTCGTTTTTATAAGGATGTTTTTTTCAAAAAAATGAAATCATCTGTTTTTATTTATATATCTGTTTTGTCGAAATTGTTTTGAAAGCTTTGCTAAAATCGTTTCATAAAAAAAAATTATAAAAAAAAATTATAAAAAAAACAGATTTCTATTGACAGAATGTAAACTTCTTTGTGTTATCTACAAAAAAGTTATAAGGGTTTATTTATCCCAGAACACCTTATAGGCCTCAAAATTAGTTTTGCAAATAAATGAGCCCCCAGCAATATTTGGTAGTTATAAAATATTTGCTTAAATTAGCCTTCTTATATTAATCATTTTACAGCTAAATTAAATGGTACGCTTAATAAGTACTTTTTTTTTATTTTTTTTATTTAATAGTTTTCTGCTAAGGGCTCAAAGTATACAGCTTTTTACGGAGGATTTTCAATCGGGCGGGAGTTCTTTTACACTGAATGGCGCAGGGGTGGGGTCTAACTCTGGGGATAACCAGTGGATAGTAAATAATCAATATAGCGGTGCGCCAACCTTTCAAAATACAATCTCACAGGACAGCACCTTTGGTGGCACTATAGGGGCGGCCCCTAATAGCAGCTACCTTCATATTTATAATGCGCCCTCTGGAATAACTAATTGTAATTATGATCCCAGCAGCCAATCGGATCGTTTTGCTTATATAACAGAAGGGTTTTGTACTTTAGGGATGGATTCGGTTCATTTTAGTTTTTTTTATTTATCCAAGGGTGCTGCAGCGGCATACGGTAAATTATATTATAGTGTTAATAATGGCCCTTGGTTGCAAACGGGACAAAGCCAATATAACAATAAATATAAATGGAAATATGAGGATGTGTGTGAGCCAGTTTTTAGTAATGTTGGCAACCTTCGCTTCGGCTTCGGCTGGCAGAATGATAATGGATCTTCACAGGATTCGGTATCGTTTGCTGTTGACGATATCAATATTGTTTCAAGCTACGATATAACTAATCCGGTAACGGTGGTAGTAGACAGCGTTTCCCCTAACCCTATTTGCCAAGGAGCATACCTTTTAATCTATTATACTCTTTCGGGGGAACTTTGTAATGGCACCTATGAAATTGAGTTGTCAAACTCTTCTGGAAACTTCCCTAGTACTTTTACGGGCTGGGTAACAACAATTTCCTATCCGCAAACAAGTGGTATCATCAGTATTCAGCTTCCAAATGGAGCAACGGCATCCAATTGTTATAAAATAAGAATTAACCGATCGTCCCCCCCTCCAGTAATAACAGGGATTGCAAGTGCGTGTTTCACTATTGAGGATTGTCCCAATGTTATTTCAACCATGCAGCCCGTTGTTACGCTTGACACTAACGCCGTTTGTGTAGGCAGCGCAATAGACATTCCTTTTAGCTCAACGGGTGTGTATTTATTTAACAGCTATACTGCCGAACTATCCGATTCTAATGGAACTTTTCCTGCCACACCTACAATAGTGGGGAGTAATTATAATTCCGAAACTTACGACCCCGCATTTGGAACCCCGCCGGGTTCTGTTTCTGGTTTGGTGCCAAATGTTCCTCCTGGATGCAATTATTATATTCGCGTAGTATCGGATGGTCCGGTTTCAATAGGAAGCCCCTGGGGCCCTTTTTGTATTGGTAAATGCGATATTAAAACAAATAACCTGCAGGATTTAAACTTTTGTGTAGGAGATTGCTCCGCTGCTCCATTGGGCTTAAATAGCATAATCCCTATCGACATTAATTCCTTCGACTCAATAGCTGTTTATTCGGCGGGGAACTTACTTACCACACAATTAATGAGTTCTCAAAATTTCGGCCAATTGGGAGTAAACGGCATTTTAGGGTCGGCGGACGCAACTGGTGATACTACTTTAAATATTCATATTCCATGTAAAGACAGTTTAGCAATAGTTGGTATTCCTTTAGGGATGAACTATTTGCGTGTTGTAGGAACCAACTCCAGCACTCCCGACAACGCTTTGGGAAGTTTAATTCGATTAACAGTAGGTGCATACAGCTCTATCCCCAAGATAATAACTTCCTATGATTATGGCGCAGATTACGACTTTACCTTACCATACCCATGGAAACCAATGAAAGATACTTTTTGTGCCGGAGAAACGGTTATGATATTATTTAATCCTTATAGTTTCTCCGATAAGTCCACTTATAAGTGGATATGCAATGGCATTAATGGTGGTAACCCATTTGTTTCTCCGTCGGGGGCTAATTCAAATGAATTGTATATCAATACAGGCGGCCCTTCAATACTTACCTTTAAGGTGCAAGAAACAAGCTATGGCTGCGTAGGGGCTTGGTCGCCAGAGGATACTGTAGTGGTGTTGGGGGCCCCCAACGTTTTAATTACGGGCCCTGCTATAGTTTGCCAAGGCGACACCAATCATTACCAAGTGCCTTTCAGCGATAATACTTATTATGCATGGTCTTCTAATAATGGAAGCATTGTAGATACAGCAAACAATGAAATAGAATTAAAATTCAATACCATAGTTGGTTCACATAATATATCAATTAATGCAATTAACCAGTGTGGTTCCTCCTCAGCAATAAAAAATGTTCAAGTGAAAGCTTACCCTAATGTTAATGCAGGTATTGATACTGTTGTGTGTATTAATACCTCAATAATGTTGAGCACACCTACAGGTACCGGATACGCTTATTCTTGGTCAAACGGTACAAGTAACGTAAGCAGCAGCTCCTCTGTAACAGTTACTCCTAGTGTAAGTACCAATTATATTATTTCTGTTACCGGGCCAGGAGGCTGTAATAAAAAAGATTCAGTAACAGTTTTAGTTCAAACACCAAGTCAAGCGGTGTATGCCGATAGCACTTGTCCCAATGGTGATTTCCCAATTTTATTAAGCACCGACAGCATTGGAAACTATTCCTGGAATACAGGAGCAGTAACGCCTCAGATTTCGGTTGTTGATACTGGCACATACACACTTACGGTGAACTTTCAAGACGCTGTTTGTCCAAGAATAATTACTTTCAATGTATTGCCGGATCCTTGTCCTATTGATTTAGCTTTCCCTAATGTGTTTTCCCCCAATAGCGATGGGTATAACGATTTTTTTAGTCCAATTGCACCAGGAGAGTTCGATGTTTATTCTATTGAAAAATTCAATATAAAAATTTATAACCGATGGGGGGAGCTATTATATGAATCTATAGACCATTTCTTTAAGTGGAATGGCACAAACAGCAAAGGGAAGAGCCTTTCGGATGGGGTTTATTTCTATATCGCCGAAATAGGTTTGAAATCAGAAAAGTCTAATTCAATAACAGGATTTGTTACCCTGATAAGGACCCTGCCAAGGTAAATGCCCTTGCTGAAAAATTTATCCCCTTTCTTAAGAATATAAATATTAAAATGGATAATAAAATTAACAAGTTTCTTGGTCTTACTATCCCTCTTCTTTGCAGTTTTTTTTTGATCTGCATTTTTAGCATCCTTTTTTTTATTAAAGCTGAAGCCCAAATAGCGCAAGTACAGCCAATGAAGGAGAACAAAAAGCTTAAACTTTCAGGGCTATACGTATCAATACAAGCACAGGGGAATAAACAAAATAGAAATTTTAAAAAAGACATTGCCATAGCTGCAAATGATATAGAATTAGAATCTGTTAGCCCATCAAATTTTCCATTAAACGAGCCGAATTATGAAGAGTTGAAAAGCGATAGGACTTTAAATTCAAGAACATTTAAAAATAATTCAGGAGGTATTATAATTCAGTATAGTTCAAAAAATATCAACTTTATTGGCAAAGAAAACAAATTAAGACCTATCGATGTTGCCTTATATGAATGCTCCGCCCCCTCTTTCTCATATTATTCAGAGGAACAAAAATCTAAGAGCTTTTGGTCGGGAACGGAGCAGAAATACCCAACTTACTTATTCAAAGATGGTAGTTCAGCGCTCTCTTATGATGAAAAAAATATAATTATTTTTAATAAAAATTGTAGCATCAATGAAAAAAAAATAGATGTTTCTAATTATACCGTTGGGAAAAATGGGATGTATATAATAAATGTAATTCCTGGTATGGATAAAAAAATCATGTTTAATGAAAACAGCATAGAAACAGATTATATAATAAACGAACCGATTAAGACAGACAGTGCTGGGCTTACAATATCCGAAGAAATTATTTTACCAGAAGGATACTATATCAGACAGCAGCATCCGATTAAAAAAAAGGAAATAGTATTAGAAGATTTCATTGTTTATTCTGAGGATGGAACTGAAAAGGCAAGGTTCAAAGCGCCATATTTTTATGATAGCAATAATAAAATTCAATTGGGAGAATACAAATTGGTAAAACAATTTGGTAAACTTTTTTTAGAAATATTGGTGCCTGGAAAATGGTTAAATGATAGTAGCAGAGTGTATCCAATAACCATTGACCCTATAGTTACGGGACCTGTTTCAAACTATCCTTCTGTATATATGAGTTCCTGTCAATATCCAAATTTTCAGAAAGACAGTATTTTAATAACAATACCACCAAATATAACAATTACAAAATTTATTGTAGAAGACAGCTATTTTGCCGACCTTCTTGCAACCCCTACACCAACAATGTTAGATGGGTATATGTCGCTTTCAACATCTTGTGGAAGTGTTACATTCAATTGTAATGACCCAAGTCTTGCTGCACTGCCCGGAACCTGCTATTTAGTTCCAAATACAGACTTAAAATCATATTTAGCATGCTGCTTTTCCCCCTCCTGCTCCATCCAATCATTTTATTTAATACATGGTTTGTCAAGGGTAAACCTAGGGCCTGGTTGCAACCAAACATATATCTACTATAGTCCGGTAAGTCTCGCTCCTCCATATCCAAATACTACTTTTAGTGCATTTATAGTTGGTAATACGGTTGAAACAGTGCAGCCCGAATGGTCAGTATCACCTGCATCTATTTGTTCTGACAGCTGCAATATACTCCTAAATGTAAGCTCTAACTATGGCGTTCCGCCATATAATATAACACACCCTTGGGCAACAGCTGCTGCCACCTGTGGGGCTTCGGCTGACGGGTGCAATAGCAATGGTTCTGCATCAATTTTACTAACAATACCCGGCTGTCCTAATAACTGCGGGATAACATCAAGCTTAAGCGTACCTCCTCCCTCGATTGTAGATATTTGTGGAAATATAGTAACAGGACTAAGTCCTAAATTAATTGTTATCAAACCTGTTCCTGACGTTATTGCATACCCATCTAGTGTTTGTTCTGGAAGCCCTGTTAATATTGCCGCCTCATCCTGTGTTAACGGTAGCTCTTTTGAGTGGACAGGCGATAATGGAACTGCTGGAACGGGTATAATAAACGATCTTATTTATAATAATACTTCAAACATAATTACAATAAACTATACCATTGTGCCAACAGCAAATGGCTGTAAGGGTCCGCCAAAAAGTGTTTCTGTCGAAATTGATACATTGCCATTAATTTTTGGAGGGAATAACGATACTATTAACCAAGGAGAAAGCACACAATTAAATGCCATAGGAGCTTTAACTTATTTATGGACACCCTCCTCCGGTTTAAGTTGTACAAATTGTCCAGACCCTTTGGCTTCGCCAATCATAACTACCAATTATTCTTTAGCAGGAACAAACGAAAACGGCTGCGTAGGCTACGATACATTAAATATTTACGTAAAGCAAGGTTCTGAAGTCTTGTATATTCCCAACTCTTTTTCTCCGAACCAAAATTTCCTAAATGATAATTTTCGGGTTTATGGCTCTTCGATAAAAACAATAGAAATAAAAATTTTTAACAGATGGGGAGAATTGCTTTTTAAAACAAATGACATAAACCAAGGATGGGACGGCAAATACAAGGGGAAGCCAGTAGAGGAGGGTGTTTATGCATATGCTATAAATTGTGAATGGCTTAGTGGGGCGGCTACATATAGAAATGGTATTGTTACTGTTCTAAGGTAATTTACAAGCAATAGCCTTCTATTTTAAAGCGAGGGGGCGAGCTATTATTTTAATGAAAATATTTTTTACAATGCTGCATCATATATTTAAAAAAAAATTACTTTTTTTAATTTTAGCTGTGCTATTTTTTCTTTTAGCCCATTTTTTATATGGCCCATTTTATACAGAAAGGGCTATTCCTACTTCCGCTTTCGAAAAAGTGTTGCACAAAAAAGAACACCAATTAAACATTGAAATGTTGGCGTTGGCAAAGCGAGCCGAAACACAAAATTACAACCAGCTTTTGAGTCAAAAACCAGACTATTATAATACATTGTTTGAGCAAGAGGGCTTGGTATTGCTGATTTATGAAAATGACACACTGAAGTTTTGGAGTGACAACGCTATTGCATTTGAAAATTGGATAAAGAAAATTTGTTTGGATACAAAAATGGTTCAACTTCAAAACGGGTGGTTTGAATTAATGAAACCCCAAACAAACGCCTCATCAGCAAAAACGATAATGGGCCTTATCTTAATTAAGAACGAATACCCATATCAAAATAAATACCTAAAAAACGAATTTCAAAAAGATTTCCCTCTTTACTCTGAAACAAAACTAATTGTAGATTCACCCAATTCCCCTCACCTAATAAAGAATTTCAATCAGGAGTATTTATTTTCATTAGAATATAATTTTGCAAACAAAACTAATGGACTGAAAAAGTATATTGCATTGCTATTGAACCTGCTTGCATTTCTTTTTGTTTCAGTTTTTCTTAAAAAAGTTTTTTTAGATTTTAATAATATAAAAAAAATAAATAAAACATCTTTTTTATTACCTGTTTTTATTTTAATAGTATTGTTTCTAAGGTATATTAGCATTAAATATAGTTTCCCGAAAGTTTTATACGATTTCGAATTATTCAGCCCTAAAATTTATGCCGACTCAAACTCTATATGGCAAAGCTCGTTGGGCGATTTACTAATAAATGTAGTTTTGCTTTTTTATATTACATATTTTGTTTTCAAAGAATATGCAGTTGAAAATATTTTTACAATATTCCAAAATATATATAGAAAATCTTTATTTCTAGTTTTGCTGCTTGCCTTTGCTTTTTTAACATGGGCTGTTACTGCTCTTTTTTTAGGACTAATAAAAAACTCTAATATTATCTTTGGCATCAATAATTTATTTGAACTTAACCCATATATTTATGTGGCTATAGTTATCGTTTTTTTGCTTTTGTTTTTTTGTTTTTTGTTTGCCGACAAACTTGTTGCCATCATGAGGCAGCCCCCCCACAATAGAAACCAAAATGCAATTATCTTTTGTTGCGCTGCCATTATACATTGTTTGGTTTTACATGTGATGGGGATTCATGATTTAATAGTCGTTTTTTTTCCTTTCGCTTTAATACTTACCATAACACTTATTAAGGAAAAGGTAACGACATATACTTTTTCTGGTATTATAGTTTTGGTTTTTTTGTTTTCGTTTTTTACCATGCATGTTTTCGTAAAACATTCTGCTAGTAAAGAACTTGAAAGTAGAAAAATTTATGCTGAAAAATTAGCCGCGGTAAAAGATCCCGTTGCTGAATTTCTATTTCAAGATATCGAAAAGAAATTAAAAATAGATACGATACTAATTTCATTTTTAACGGGTACAGAAAAAAGAATAGAAGAATTTGAAAAACGATTAAAACAGACCTATTTTAGCGGTTTTTGGGAAAAATATGAAGTTAGAGTTACTCTGTTTGATAGCTTGTGCAGGCCATTAATAAAACCTCAAAATGCACAGATGGATAATACGCTGTACTTTGACGAATTAATTACTAAGAAAGGCTCCCCCACGTCAAGCCAATATTTTGTATCCTTAAATAACCCATCAGGAAAAATAAGTTATTTAGTAAAGTTTCCCGTTTCGGCTATAACAAATGAAAAAACAGAACTGGCTACAATTTATATTGAACTTGATTCAAAGTTTATTTCTTCTGAAATAGGTTTCCCGGAATTATTATTGGATAAAAAAATAATACTGTCTCAAGAATTAAGCAATTATTCGCATGCAAAATATATTAAAAATCGACTTGTTAATCAATTCGGAAAATATCAATATGACCAAAATTCATTCCGCTTTTATAATGATCCTGAAACATTTTCGGTTATAATAAAAGACCAATTTTCGCACCTTTTATATAGGCCCGTAGCGGATACATTAATAATAATAAGTAAAAGAAAGCTGAGCGCCATAGAGCGGGTTACCACCTTCTCTTATTTATTCGCTTTTTTTAGCCTGCTACTTTTTTTGTTTGCCATTATTCACAAAGCTTATGGAGGCTCATTATTTAATGTGTTAAGTTTAAAAAATAGAATTCAATTGTTTTTGATTTTTATTGTTTTATCATCATTGGCTTTGTTTGGTGGAGCTACAATATCCTATATTAAAAAACAGTTTGAAGCAAAAAACAATGAAGTTTTAAGCGAAAAAACCCATTCTGTTTTAAAAGAAATGGAATCGAAATTTTCTAGTGAAACAGTTATTTCTAAGGATTTATCGGAATATACAACGTTTATATTAAAGAAATTTTCAAATGTTTTTTTTGCAGATATTAATTTGTTTGATGCGCAAGGGAATTTATTTGCATCCTCTCGACCAAAACTTTTTGACGAAGGAATTATTTCAAAAAAAATGAATGCAGAAGCCTTTTTACAAATCGCTATAAATGAGAAAAGCGAATTTATTCATGCGGAAAGAATTGGGGAATTAAAATATTTGTCGGCATATATTCCATTCAAAAATAAAGACGGCCGACTGCTAGCATATCTTAACCTGCCTTATTTTGCAAAACAAAATGAATTGGAAAAAGAAATTTCCGGTTTTTTAGTTACGCTAATTAATATCTATGTTTTGTTGTTTGTGCTGTCAATTGGGATATCAATTTTTATTTCTAATTATGTTACAAAGCCCCTTAAATTAATTCAAGATAAATTAAGTAAAATTAAACTGGGTAAAACAAATGATTTAATTGAATGGCAAGACAAGGATGAAATAGGTAGCCTCGTTAGCGAATATAATAGAATGATTGTAGAGCTTACAATAAGTGCTGAATTGCTTGCAAAATCAGAAAGGGAAAGCGCATGGCGCGAAATGGCTAAACAGGTAGCCCACGAAATAAAAAACCCTTTAACACCCATGAAACTTAATATACAGCATTTGCAAAGAATTTGGAAAGATGGTGCTCCAGACATGGAACAAAATATAAATAGGATAAGTGAAAGTATAATTGAACAAATTGATACGCTATCTTCTATTGCAACAGAGTTTTCCAATTTTGCTAAAATGCCTAAAGCTAATTTAGAAAAAATAAGGCTAGAGAAAGTTCTGTTATCCAGCATATCCTTGTTCCATAGCTCTGATAAAATAGATATTAATTTTAAAAACAACCTAGCTGCCGAAGCGTTTGTTTGGGCCGATAATGAACAGCTCCTGCGCGTTTTTAATAATTTAATAAAAAATGCAATTCAAGCCATTCCGGAGGAAAGGCCCGGCAAAATTGACGTTGAATTAAATACAGAAGACAACTTTTATATTATCTCAATCAAAGACAATGGACTTGGAATTAGCGATGAGGTTAAAGATAAAATTTTCGTTCCTAATTTCACTACTAAAACTGCCGGTATGGGACTTGGCTTGGCAATGGTGAAAAATATTATAGAGCAGATCAACGGGGGGATTAGGTTTGAAACGGAGGGAAATATCGGCACTGTATTTTCTGTTACTATACCCCACTGCAAAGAATAATGTAAAAAGCAATCTTTTTTGATATTACTTTTGTACATTCGTAAATTAAATATAATTTTTTTGTGATGACCCGACCCATAAGAATATTAATTGCAAAAGTTGGACTTGATGGTCACGATCGTGGCGCAAAAGTAATTGCTACTTTTTTGCGCGATGCAGGAATGGAGGTAATTTACACCGGGCTGCGGCAAACACCCGAAATGGTTGTAAGCGCTGCTTTACAAGAAGATGTGGATGCTATTGGAATAAGCATACTTTCTGGAGCGCACAATACCGTATTTCCTAAAATAATTGCTCTGCTGAAAGAAAAAGGGTTGAACGACGTGCTGCTTACTGGTGGAGGGATTATTCCTGCAAAAGATATGGAAAAATTAAGTGAAATAGGTGTAGGAAAACTATTTCCTCCTGGAACAGATACCAAAGAAATTGTTGATTATATTACGAGTTATGTAAAAATGCATCGGAATTTTTAAGCCCATCCATTTAATACAACCATTTATTAAAATTAATTACAAGCTTTCCCAATATTACCAATACCTAAATCAGGTTGAGCTTAAAAATAATAAAGTTCAATAATTAAAATTATGTCTATTGATATTGAATGTATCCACAGAGTGCTTTCATCAATAATAGAAATTGATGATAAAGAATGGGAATATTTTTCTGGTTTGTTTGAGGTAAAAGATTTTAAAAAAAAAGAAATATTACTTCATGCGGATACAATATGTAAAAATATTTTTTTCGTAAACACAGGATTGTTGAGAATTTATTTTACCGACAATAATGGACGCGAATCTTCTTTTCATTTTGTCCCCGAAAATGATTTTGCTACCGATTACGAAAGTTTCCTCCAACACACTCCATCAAAATGTTATATACAGGCATTAGAAGATACAAATGTTGTAATTATTTCCAATAATGTGGTGCTTGATGGATATAAAAAATTACGTTACGGGGAAAAACTTGGACGGAAACTCTCCGAAAAATATTTTATACTTTATTGTAATAAAATCCATGCTTTATATACACTAACTCCTATTGAGCGATATAGGGTAATGAATAAGTTGTTTCCTTATATTTTGCAAAGAGTGCCTCAGCACTATATTGCTTCTTATTTAAACATTAGTCCAGTACATTTAAGCCGTTTAAAAAACGAGCAGGATTAATTTGTTAACAAATGTTATTGAATTAGTTTTTATATTTCTTTTTTTTTGCAGGAGTATTTTTGAAAGGCTGTTTTTTAAAATGACTCATTAATATTGTAACTAAAAAATTCAAATAAAATCAAATGAAAAAAATCACCTTCTTAATAATCGTATTGTTTTATACGTTTTGCCTGAGTGCTCAAGTGTATAATATTGGTCATACAAGTATAACATTTGCCGACCCCGCAAGAAATAATCAAAGCGTGAGTACTCAAATTTATTATCCGGCTGTAAGCACTGGTAATAATGTGGCTGCCGCCAATGGAATATTCCCGTACATTGTTTTTGCTCACGGCTTTATGATGGGTGAAAATGCATATTTCGATCTCTCCGATACTTTAGTATCCAAAGGTTATATTGTGATATTTGTTACTACTAATGGCGGCATATCACCAAACCATGAGGATTTTGGTGCTGATTTATCTTTTATGTGCAACCAGTTTTTTTCTTTAAACACCAATTCCAATTCCTCCTCTTTATTTTTAGGGAAAATCAATAATAAAAAAGCAATAGTGGGTCATTCAATGGGTGGAGGATCCGCCATACTTGGTGCGCAAAACAATACCAATATAAATACCATTATTTGCCTCTCGCCAGTAGGAGCTACAACCCCATCTGCCATTTCCGCAGCACATTTAGTTACGATACCTGCACTAATTGTTTCTTCAAGTGGAGATTCTGTTTCGCCGGCCCACGCTAATCATAAGCCTATCTATGATTCTTTGGCATCTCCCTGTAAAGTTTTTATGTCGATTAAAGGTGGAGGACATTGTCTTTATGGAAATCCTAACTGGGCATGTGATTTTGGAGAAAGCAGTTCCGGTTCAACTATTACAATTACCCGAGCGCAACAACAAGATGTAACACGTGATTTTATTACGCCCTGGCTTAACTATTATTTAAAGAACGATGTAAGTGCGAGCAACCTATTCTTCGACTCCTTGCAAATATCCCCCAGAATTACATACTTGAATGGTTGCAGTATTACCACTTCTATTCAAGAAAAAATAAAGAATGAAATTAATATTAGTTATTTTCTAGAAAACGATAATTTAACTTTAAAAATCAACAATGCTTTGGATAATAATATCTCAGTTCAATTATTTAATTTGTTAGGTGAAATTCAATCCTATAGTGAGGAATCTTCTTTCATTTCAAATACCGGAACTATTACTAAAACCATAAACCTGTCTGGAATTTCACATGGAATGTATTTAGTTAGAGTATATGATAAAAATAAAATGAATGGATTTAAATTTATAAAATAAATTTAAATCCATTCATTTTATTTTTATGTCCGTAGTAAATTCTTGCGGTCGAAAAAATAAAAAAATGAAAAAACCATTATAATATTTTTTGTTTTATTTAGTTTGGAATTATTCTCTCAAACTTATGAGACGCAATATCTGTTCAAAAACCATAAAGAAGGTTATAATACCTATCGAATACCAACCGATAAATTAATCTGTCAGCGAACCTAATCGTTCGGTGTAAAAATTAATAAATTAAACTATAAACCTTAAAAGAAAAAAATCATGAGTGCATTAAAACAGACATTTGTATTCAATTCCTTTATTCCAAAAAACAAATTCTTTATTTGCTTTTCAATCTTCTTTTTAATAGGGAAAAGTTTTTTATATGCACAAACACCCAATGTGCCTTATTTTTATCAATACAATAATAATATTAATCCCGGAGGCTCTTGCCAAAATACTTCTATTGCCATGTTATTAAAGTATTATGGCGCCTCTAGTATTACCCCAGACAATATAGGCAACACATGGGGAACTACTCAAGCGCAGAGTGTATCAGGCTTTAACACAGTTTGTAATTCTGAAGCTCAAAGTTTTGGTATATCTGCCGTTTGTGTTAGTACTTCAACCGGTTCGTTTTCTACAATAAACAATTTATTGGCTCAGGGTATTCCTGTTGTTGTACATGGATATTTTACTAGTTATGGACATGTTATGGTAATACTTGCTTTTACTGGTACCGAATATATTTGCAACGATCCTGCCGGTGAATGGAGTCAGCAATATCAATACGGCGGATACAGTACCACTAATGCTACCGAAGGTTTTCAGGTACATTATGCGGCGGCGGCATTTTTAAATGCTATAGGGCCCGATAACACAGTTTGGTTTCATTATATGAATGGGGTACCGCCAAATTTGAATAATGATAATGTTAGCCCAACTACCCAAGTTACTGTCCCTACCAATTGGGTACATCAAAATTTTACCGCAAACTTTACAGATGTCGATAATACAGGTGGTTCAGGCATTGAGAAAAGTTTTTATCAGGTATTGGAATACAACGGCACCGAGTGGAGGGCCAACCACAATAACGGCTTCTTTAGTGATAATTTTGATAACGCTATTCATCCCGAATGGAATGTGGGAAGTGGTGTATGGGCTATTAATGGTGGGTTTCTGGAGCAAACTGATGAGGCCAATTCCAATACAAATATATACGCCCTGCTAACTCAAAATTTATCTAACAGATATTTATTCAACTGGCAAGGAAAAATTGGCGGTACAGGAACAGTAAGACGCGCCGGCTTTCATTTTTTCTGCGACAGCGCTGCGCAAACAAACCGTGGAAATTCATATTTTGTTTGGTTCAGAGCAGATCAAAGTCTGCTGGAGATTTATAAGGTGGTAAATAATAGTTTTGGAGCAGCCGTATTTAGCACCCCCATAACAATTAGTATAAATACCTGGTATGATTATAAAGTACTTTTCGACCGTATTTCAGGAAAGATGGATGTTTATGTAAATAATACATTAGCAGGCAGCTGGGTGGACCCTATCCCATATTCAAATGGCAACTATATTTCATTCCGCAGCGGTAGCTGCAATTATGAAGTTAATGATTTGAAAGTATATCGTTCCCGTTTGCCATCGGTAACAGTTAGTGTTGGTGCTGCATCAACAAATGATGTGCGCTATCAAAATCCAAACTCGGCTACGCCGGCATGCAAGGTGAAATCTATTACAAGAGACTCAGCAGGGAATTTATCTTCTGTGGCTTCGCAGAACGTAAATGTTGATTGGACAGCGCCTTCGGCCTTTTTTGTGAATGATGGAATTTCATTAGATATTGATACAACAAATTCACTGTCAGAACTTTCGGCAAACTGGACTATCAGTGCAGACACAAACTCGGGGATTATAAAATATAAATATGCAATTGGAACAACTGCGGGAGCTTCAGATATTACTAACTGGACTGATAACGGTTTAAATACCTCTGTAACACAAACAGGATTATCACTGCTGTCAAATCAATATTATTACTTTAGTGTTCAATCTGAAGATAGTGCCGGACTCCAGTCTGCAATTGTTGTAACTAATGGACAAATTGTATATATAACATCAATAGATGAACAAAACTCAGAAATTGGTTTATCTGTTTATCCCAATCCGTTTACTAATACTGCAAACATCAGATATAAATCAGCAGGAAATTCAATAAATGAAATTATTGTTAGCGATGTTTTAGGCAACGAAATTATACGATACATAGATATGCAGCCGGCTGGTGATTACGAAATAACTATTAGTGCGGCAGATTTAAAACTAGCAGAAGGTATTTATTTTGTGAGATTAAAAACGGATGATACGCAGAAGTTTGCTAGGCTTTGCAGAATATTAAAGTAATTTATTTCATTCTCGTTTTTAAAGCATAAGTATCGTAGTTAGGTTAAATATGCGATGCAGTGCGTTAGTTTTTGAGCCTATTGGCAGAGGTATTGTATATTTTGTGTTATGCCCAGTGCTATTTTCTTTTTGCTCTGCTCACAAGCGGATACCGATAACTAAAATGTCGTCTACTTGCTCTGTCCCTGCTTTCCATTTTTCTATAAAATTGTCTAAGTGCTGCTCCTGTTCCTTCATTGGCTTACTTTGTATTTCAAGCAAAATTTCTTTAAATTTTTTTGTCATTAACTTTTTTCCCGTTTGTCCGCCAAACTGGTCAGCGTAACCGTCTGTGCAAATGTAAAAAGTATCGCCTTGCTGCAATTTTAATTCGTGAGTGTCGAAGTGCTGGGTGTCCGCTGTCAAGCCGCCAATAGCGGTTTTGGTTGCTTTTATTTCTTCCACATCGGTCTGCCCGTTGCGAATAATCCATAGCGGGCGGTTTGCGCCAGCGTATTTTACTAAACGATTTTCAATGTCTACAGAGCAAAGCGCAATGTCCATTCCGTCCCGTGTTGATTTTTCGCCATCAGTCTGTTTAAGAGCGGTCTTAATTC
>CAMBDK010000052.1 GCA_945865315.1 Chitinophaga pinensis
AATTAAACTTCGAAGATAGGTGTCACCATTTGTAAACATTAATGCCGGAGAACTACCAACAGACATACCAACACCAGCAACGTTACCTATCATCCAATAACGATATAAATTTGCTGGGTCAGGAAGGTATCGATATTTTATGTTAACTCCATCAAAAAAAGTTGCATCAGTCGCGCCAGCAGCAACAGTTAATTTCTCTCCCGGGCTAGTAGTACCAATCCCTACATTGCCTGTCTGCCCCTGAATGGTCATAGCCTTAAAAGGAGTGCCAGATGCTGTACTATTTGTGTAGAAATGCCAATCTACACTGGATAATACTGATCCAATAGGTGAACCTATTTGCGCTGTCATTTTTACAGAGGGATTCCCAAAATAAGCGGCATTAGTACCTCCGGTATAAAATTCCAAAATGTTAATTTCATTACCAGTGGCAGGGGAGCTAGGCGAAGCGGACGTGCCGCCCAACCAACGCTGCTTAATTCCGTGGCCGCTTGTCCCATAACCATCTAATTGGATACCCTGTATCGCAGAGTTTACTATGCTAAGCTTGGAGTTGGGACTCGTAGTTCCAATACCTACATTGCCATTATTTGTTATTCTCATTCTTTCGGTAAGGGTGGTGGTAGCATCGGGAGTAGTAGAAAAAATCATGTTGGAAGGTAAATCTCCTGTTCCGCCGGAGGCATCCCGGGCTACTTGAATTTGTGCCTGAGGAGTAGTTTGATGATTATCGCCAAAATTAATATTTGCCAGCACATTGCCACTTGTTGTATTGCTAGTACTTTGCCGCATGGAAAGTGTTGCAGGGGAACTGCCGGTGCTGGTATTTCTTATTTCCAAGTCGGTACCAAGCCCTGAAGAAGGGGAGGATTCTGATGAAATAACGGTTCTTCCTTGCAGGAAAGCTGCCCAAGTATTAGCATTGGTTGCATAGGAAGCGTTAGTGCCATTGATAGCATAAATACCATAGCTTAAGCCAGAGGAGTTCCTAAAGGCATTATATCCCGAAACAATATTAGTGGAAGACAATACAGCTCCAATGCCATAGAAAGAACTGGATTGGGAACTGCTACTATTAGCAACACTTATACCATTTACGCTTGAGCTGCCAGCAGAAATATTTAGGCCAGTAGCGGTGGATGTAGCACCTGTCATGGTAATATCAATAGCATTCCTTAGTGCATTTGTTGTTGGATTAATTGTTAATAATGCTGTGCTGGTGGGGCTTAAGGTACCAATCCCAATATTACCGGCGCTGTTGATGCGTAACCGCTCCAAATTATTGGTAGCCATTACAAAATCTTTTAAATCGCTTGTACCAATATAATTTTGACCAGTAGCAATGGCTGTGCCAATAGCGGAGCTGGAAGGGGTGGTTGCAGCATTCCCTGTAAGAGACCAGCCGCTGGTATTGTTTAATAAAAACGACCATGCGGGAGTGGTGCTGGTGCTGGTATTAAAATAAAACCCTTCGCCCAAGCCACCGGCATCGGTTTGGTAGACAGTAAGCCCTTGTGCTACGTCGGATAGCGGATTAAAATTAACTCCCGTTCGCTGCGAAAATGTTACTCGGGGAATTAACAAACCTTTGTTAAAATTAGGGTTTGCATCTATATCCAACAATGCAGCAGTATTAGGTGATAAGCCTGAGGTATTAATACCTACATTTTGGGCAAGACCAAATTGAATTTGCAAAAAAAACAGAAAGAATAAACAGCCTACCGATAAAGACTTCATGTTATAAAAAATTTAAAAGGTAATCCTATAATTTTTTTATTAAATTAATTTTAATGAAAACTATTATTGAAGATAATTTCCATCCAAAAAAACAGCTAAAACTAAATAACAATTAGTTTAAATATTTTCATATTCATGAGCTCCATATTTTGAAATTTTTAAATAATATAATTATTTTTTTTTAAAAGTCTATTATATTTTTCTTTAAAGATATTACTTATGTTGCAATAATGCAAATTTGTCTTTTAAAAAAGCACTTCTCAGTGTAACCCTCCCCATTTTAGTAAAGGAAAGCCTTTGGCTGGGGGAGCGATAAAGTGGACAGGCGCAAATAGCCTTAGCTATTTACCGATTTTACAACGCAGACGTAAGCCAGCCTGTGGCTGCATGATAGAGACTGTTTGGCAGAAGAAGAAGAACAAGCCAAAATTTGCAAGTTATTTTTTAAAAATACCTAAAATCAAAAAATATTACCAAGGCCTTTCAATGAAAGAAGATTTAGGGGGAAACCAGATTTAAAGAAATTCCCGTATACAAAGTATTCCTCAAATTATTAGTTGTAATATATGGGGTATCATTTCCAGGACTCCTGTAAAATTCGCCATCATCCATATTCAAGCGGAAATTATAACGATAGCCAACCTGTATGGATACCCAAATAAATTTGTATAAAGAAAATTCATAAGTAATTCTTGGTCTAAATTCAGACCTTCTTAATTCCAAAGCCTTGTATGGTAAATTGGAGGTAGCATCCATTAAATTATTTAAACGATACGAATTACCTTCCAACTCAAATCCTGCAAAAATAAGATTTCGGGCATTTACGGTGTATCTAACGTTGGCTCTTGCAGGCAATAATGCCTCTATCCCCCATTTTTTATTTGGAAATGTATAGTTATAAAGAAAAACCGGAAAAAGGGCTTGTTCTCCTGCACGGTAGGTCCGGGATATCCCCAGCCCCCACATTCTTCTGTCGTGTACTTTTTTCCCTGCCAATGCAGTTGCCGATACTTTTAATTGATTAGAAGCAGGAAGCTGGTTTGCTCTAAAATCGCCATTAAAATCAAATGAACTTTGAGCCAAAACATACCATAATTCGTTTAATGGTTTAAACAAGGTGATGTTTACTCCTGTTGTTCTTAAGCCATTGTCGTTCAATGTTTTTAAAAACGGATTTTTTAAATCCTCTTTGTTTTTGAATGAATAATTATTGTCCCACCAGGTAAGTCCAAGGCTTAACAGCAATTTGGTATTGGAAATAACCGGAAGATTTGCCGCAAATCTTTTTCCATAATTAAAATTAATATTAGCATCTTCCTCTAAAAATCCGGCAAAGCCACCTGCGGTAATTGTGCTGCTTCCTTGATAATCAAACCCTAAAGAAATTAATTTACTTGGACTTAAGCCCAACACTTTTGAGGAACAAAATCTTTTGGTGGGAGTAGTAGCTTCAACATTACCATATTGGCTGAAATCTTCTTCCTCAAATTTTATAGTATCATTTTGCGCAAGGACTGAACCTATACAAGTAAAAAGACAACTAAATAGCAGTATAATTCCTTTATTCATTATTTATTTTTATTTTTTTAAAATAACCCTTTTCCATAAATCCGTTCTTCCAAATAGTGAAACACCAATATAACCTCTTACTTCCAAGGTATTGTCGTCAGTCATAGTAATAACACAATTGTATGTATTCCCATTTTCAGGATCATAAATTGTTCCTTCTTCGTATTTACTGTTTCCTTTATCCACAAATCCAATAAGGTTGGTATAACCCAGCAAAGGCACAGTTCTTTTGCTTTCGTCCTGATTATTTTTATCCACTTTCACTGTTCCATCGGGATAGGTAGGTTCCTTTAACCATACTAATCTACCGGCAAATTTTTCGCCATAAGAAACTATCTTTACCCTAGCTTTCCCAGATCCCACTTCCCATAATCCTATAATTTTATTCTGCACTTTAGGCTCATCAGGAGCAATGGTAAAGGCTAGAACGGAACCAATTGAAGCCATTAAAATTAAAGCCCGTAAATAGTTGATTTTTTTCATATTTTTTTTTAAAAGTGTTGTTAATACTGACAGAGCGCTATCATTTTTTTTTAATTATAAAATAAAAATTAAAAGCACCTGTTTTTTAGTTTCCATTAAATTGTGTTGCAAAAATAGATTAAATTTCTAAATGGACATAAAAATAAAAATAAGAATTTTTAAATGGCTTAAAACATGCCTATTAGTGAGTATTTTAAAGATAAAAGGTTAATTTAAAATAAGATTTCAAAGAAAATAGTTGTAGGAATGGAAAATTGCATATATTTGCAATCCGAATTTAGAAAAAGAAAATTATAAATTAGTTTTTCAGAATTTAAGAAGAACGCAACATAGAACTAATGAAAGCATTACGTACTTATCAACCGTCAAGAAAAAAAAGAGTAAATAAACATGGTTTCCGTGAAAGAATGGCGTCGGCAAATGGCCGCAGGGTATTAGCTTCCCGTAGAGCCAAAGGCAGAAAGAAACTTACTGTTTCAGACGAAAAAACTCATAAATAAAATTATATTAAGCATTTTTTTTTGCAAGTATTAAAACTAAAAAATATGAAATTAAAAAGTCTGTTACTTATAATACTAGGTGTAACAATCACATTAACGTCTTGCAAAAAAAAAGATCCAGAAGTTCCTAATACACCCGTAGGATCGCAGCCTGGTGCCTCCGCCTCCCAATTGATTAATTTTTTTGCTGGAAATAATACAGCAGCGAAACAAAACTTTACAATTACTGCCTCATCTCCTGCACTTATTACGGGTAATAAAGGAACAACATTACAATTTTACGCTAATAGTTTTGAAAATGGTGCTGGCAGTTCTATTACAGGAAACGTTGATATCGAATTAATAGAGATTTACGGGAAAAAAGATATGCTATTTTTAAACAAGCAAACACTTGGTGATAACAATGGCATCTTATCTCCACTGATTTCAGGAGGTGAGTTTAAAGTAACTGCTTCTCAGGGTGGAAACGAAGTTTACCTAAAACAAGGGTACAGTTATATTGCAAAAGTTCCGACATCAACTGTTGATCTTAATATGGAAGTCTTCTATCAAAATTCCATAAGCGATGATACTTTGACGTGGTCACAAAATGACACAGCTGAAATTTGGGGAGATACTATTAATAATCCACAATATAATGTCAACTTTGGTTCTTTAGGCTGGGTAAACTGTGATTACTTTATGAATCAACAAAACCAAACTTCAGTTTCAGTTGATGTTCCTGATGGGTTTAGCGGTACAAATTGTGGCGTATTCGTATCGTTTGATGGATACAACAGTTTAACATCAATTTACAATTATTCAAATGGTGTTTTTAATACTGGAACCTATTACACAATTCCCCAAGGATTTGCCGTGCACTTTATCGTATTGGCTTTCATAAACAATGTGCCTCATACTGCCATTGTCCCTGCAACGATAACTGCGAATCACATAGAAATAATAAGTGCATTGACAGCAACTACTCTAGCTCAATTAGCTATAGATATTCAAAACTTACCATAAATTTCATTGAACTAAAATATAAAAAAGATTTGCCAAAAAAACTATTAGCAATAGTGTCCTGCAGAGTGCTATGCTTATAGCCAAAACGTTTAATATTTTCAAAAAAAATGCTTCCACTAAGGAAGCATTTTTTTTGCCCAAGCTTTAATTTCATCTTCAAAATTCTTATTTATTTATTATAAAGGAGTAAAAAGATTAAAAATACACAATATCAAAAAAATATTTGATTGTTTTATAAGAGATTATCGTCCATTATAAGCAAACAATTGCAATAAAAATTAGTAATATTTTTTGGCACAAAAGGAATATTTATATAGATAATCCGTACAATTCATATATCTCTTAAAATATTTTTCTTTTAAAAAATTAGTATGTTTAAAACTTATTATAAATAGAAACCAGGTTAATAAGAACCATTAATTAAATTATGCTTTCGGGAGCCTTATAGAAATAATTTATTTATCATTTTCAATTTCCCTTATTTTACTCAAATACTCGTTTGATTTTTTCAAATCTCCCATAATATTGTAAACAACAGCAATATTTTTTAATGCGAAAGTATTTCTAGGATTTTTAAGAAGCAATTGATTGGAAATAGCCAATGATTTATCATATTGTTTCAACATACCATAGCAATTAGCCAAATTAACAAAAGCGTTATTATTAGTTTCATCCTGTTCGATAGCGCTAGTAAAATTTTGAGCCGCCTTAGAATAATCCCCTTGAGAGGCATAATAATTACCTAAATCAAAAAAATACCTGGTGTCCTTATTAGCATTTGTTGAATCTACGATGGCTGTTAATGGGTTAATAAAGACATCAATACCCATTGCTTTCAAATCGGCCGCCGCTTTTTTTGGTTCCTGATATTGCGGATTGCACCTAACAGCTTCGTTATAAAAATAAGATGCTACATTATTTTTCCCTAAATTTTGATAAGCTATACCTAAGTGATAATAGCTATCGGAATGACTAGGTGCCGTTTCTATGGCTTTATTATAATAATAAATAGCCGAATCGCTATTGGGAATTATTAGTTGATAGGTGAGCCCAATAAGGTAATAACTTTCGCCAAACCGGGGATGAATTTTAAGCGATTGTCTTAAGGCCTTGAGGGAGATATCGGTATATTCTTTCTTTTTTAAAGAATCTTTTTCAATTGAAGAAAGATATAAATACTGGTTCCCAACATGGTGCTGATTTTGTGCACTTCTGCTACCTGTTTTTAAATCTTCGGTGAACAGTGATAAATTATTTTTCCATGCAAAATTTCGACTATATGTTTTTACTGAGTATAAGACAAAAGGGACAGATAAAATGAGAATAAATTTCGAATTTAATTTTAAGAGTTCCTTGAATGAATTTAATGTGTGGGGAATATCCATTTTTACCAATAGCGAAGCACCATAAACCAGTGCTATACAAAAGCCCAGAGAGGGGAAAAACAAAAATCGTTCGGCAAAAATACCACCACGTAATATGGTAAATGCTAAAGCAGGAATTAAAGTGATATAAAACAAGCTAAGAGCAAAGCCCCAGGTAGTTTTTTTAAGGGTTTGTTTGAAGGTGATAAAAACTCCTACAAAAAACAATACAATACCAAGCCATGCCCATATGCTAGCAAAATTTACTGCAGGTATCTGATCAAAAGAATAATCATAACGCAAAGGATGCGGAACTATCAACAATCTCAAACAAAAAGCGAAAAGCATAAATGTGGTTGGCAACTTAATACTCGTTAGTTTGTATGGGTAATTTATTATATCTGAAGGGATAGTGCCACTCAAGGTACCTAATAAATATTTTTTTTGAATAAAAAAGATAATGACAATAATAAAAAAGGGGATACATTTTTTTAAACATTCGCGCACATTATAATCTTTATAGTAGAATAAAAAAACAGGCAGCAGCATCACACCTGTAAGAGCAGTTTCTTTTGATAACATTCCCAAATAACAAAAAATCAAACTGATGATTAAATAAACTATTTTTTTTGTATCAAAATAAATTAAGGCGAACCATAACATAAACATTACATTAAAAAAGCTTAAAAGTTCATCCCTACCTTTAATATTGGCAACAATTTCGGTATGAATAGGATGTGCGACAAAAAGCAGCGCAATCATAAATGGGAATAATGTATTGACAGCGTTAAATACTTTACTCAATACAATAAATACCATAAATCCTGAGCATGTAAATATCAAGCAATTAATAAAATGACTCACCTGTGGATTGCCGTTAAAAAAGTGATGCTCAACAGCGAAAGTAATTAATGCCAAAGGGCGATAATATCCTAAATGCATGTTTGCAAAATGCCAAAATTCTACTTTCAACAAATTAATAATGCCGCTAAACCCCTGTTTTACATAAAGATTTCCAGTAATTGCGCCAGAATCGTCCAATGCGTATTCATGCGAGATGGTATTGGAATAAAGTAAAAAAGCAACCACAGCAATTAATACACCCCATAAATACTTAACAGGATATATCCTTTTCTCCAGCTTGCCTTTGTGCTTAAAGTGTGGGGAATATTTTTTTATTTGTTTTAAATTAGACATCGTTTTTAAAAACTTAAAATTTTATTCGACATGAACAACTAAGCCCTTTAAATATTCACCCTCAGGATGAAAAATATTAACGCAATGATCGGCCGGTTGCGTAAGGTGGTGTAACACCCTAACATTTCGTCCAGCTTCAATTGCAGCAGCCATGACAGTGCTGTTAAATGTATTTTTATCGACTACCTGAGAGCAAGAAAAAGTAAATAAAAATCCACCAGGCTTAATTTGTTTGATAGCTTCGTAGTTTAGCCGCTTATAGCCCATAATTGCATTGTGTCTTACATTTTGATGTTTTGCAAATGCGGGTGGGTCAAGCACTATGATATCATATATATTTTCTTTGTGTTTCAAAAATTCAAAAGTATCGACAGCAAATGATTGATGATTTTTTATACCATTTAATTCAATATTTTTATCTGTTAGTTCAATTGCCTTTTTAGAAATATCAGTAGAATGAATTTCTTTAGCACCTCTATTGGCAGCATAAACAGAAAACCCACCCGAATAACAAAAAGTATTTAAAACCATTTTATCTGATGCGTAATTACCAAGTAATTCGCGATTATCGCGTTGGTCGAGGAAGAAGCCTGTTTTTTGTCCAGTTTCCCAATCGACATAAAATTTATTATTATTTTCGACTGCAATAGTGCCAGCAGCTAAAGTATCGTTTTTTTTATATAAATAACCATTTGTTGCCTTTATTGGGGCATTTTTAGGCATCGTATCTTCACTTTTATCATAAACAGCTATCAGCGCCTCGCCGATAATTTCCTGGAGGGCCTTAACAAAAATATCTTTAATTAAGTGTATCCCAATTGAATAGGATTGAAAAACGGCTGTACCATTATAAAAATCAATAATAAAACCAGGCAAACCATCCCCTTCGCCAAAAAACAAACGATAACAATTGGTAGATTGGTTATTAACTAAGTTTAGCTGTTTACGAAAATTATATGCTGTTTGTATTTTACTTTTCCAAAAGTTATAATCGGGCGTTACTTGGGCAAAGGAGCAAATACGCACAGCAATAGATCCGATTTGATAATGCCCCATTGCAAGGAATTCATTATTTGAAGTGTATACTTCCACTAACTCCCCTTCTTTTACGTCTCCACTTATCTTTTTTATTGCACCAGAAAACACCCATGGATGAAACCTCCTTAAACTATGATCTTTCCCACTAATTAATGTTATTTTTATCATACTGTAAATTACGAATTCTTAAGTTCCAATAGTTATTTGAATGGTCAATTAAAAAACGAACGATAAATTCAAAAAAATATTATTAAAATACCTTGCGATAATATTATTAAATCCAAGCCTGCAAAAACAATTTATTAAATATATTTTTTAGTTTTAGAATGCTGTTAAATTCTACCTCTAAGTTCAACTGGATGCCAAAAATATAAAAAATGTTATATAATTGAAAACAGTATTTTAAAGCATTACCCACATATAGTTACAAAAAACTGAATTTCAATTACTTATAACTATATATTTAAAAAAATAATCGAATAATAATTTTACGAAATAGCTCTAACTTACAAATCTTTGTTTTTTTTAAATTTTTAAATTATATTTACAAAAATAAATTACCAGATGAAAAAAATTCTTCCCATTTTATTATTTACAATATTTTCATTGATATCTTATGCCCAAGAGGCTAAATATGCAAGAGCAAAAATCAATTTGGATAGTAAAGAACTGACAATAAAAAAGCTATCGAAACTAGGTTTAGCAGTAGATCACGGAGATTATAAAAAAAACGTTCATTTTATTTCTGACTTTTCCTATCGTGAAATTTCACTTGCAAAAGAAAATGGTTTTACTGTTGAAATACTAATAGAGGATGTGACAAAACATTATGTAGATCAAAACAAAGAACAAGCAAAGAAAAAAAAAAGTGGTGTCGAAAAAAGTCTAAATAATCGAAATACACTGTGTTCGGCATCAGCAATTGATGGTATTGAAACGCCTGCTAATTTTCAGCTGGGCAGTATGGGTGGCTATTACACTTATGCGGAATTGCTTAGCCAGCTTACAAATATGGCGATTCTTTTCCCGAACTTAATTACTATAAAAGATACCATAGGTAATTTTGCAAGCATAGAGGGAAGGCCCATTTATTGGGTAAAAATATCGGACAATCCAAATGTTACTGAAAATGAACCTGAAGTACTTTATACTTCCATTCACCATGCACGAGAGCCGGCATCAGTTTCCCAAATGATATTTTACATGTGGTATTTATTAGAAAATTATAGCGGCGATACTGAAATTCAAGCCCTCATTAATAATACTGAGATGTATTTTGTGCCATGTGTGAACCCAGATGGTTATGTTTATAACGAAACTACAGATCCCAATGGTGGAGGGATGTGGCGAAAAAACAGAAGAGACAATAATGATGGTACTTTCGGGGTTGATCTTAATCGAAATTACGGTTATTTTTGGGGATACGATAATATAGGATCGTCCAATAACACAAATGCCGAGACCTATCGGGGCACAGCAGCATTTTCAGAGCCAGAAACACAAGCAATAAAATATTTTTGTGAAGAACATCAATTTAAAATATGCTTAAATTACCATACCTATGGGGATTTATTAATTTACCCTTGGGGCTATGAATACTCCATCTTTACTCCCGATTCAGCAGTTTTTGAAAACTATGCTCAATTACTTACCGCTGACAATAATTATATTTTCGGTACTGGTGATCAAACGGTAGGTTATATCGTTAATGGTGATTCCGACGATTGGATGTATGGAGAACAAAGCACAAAATCAAAAATATTATCCATGACACCAGAAGCAGGAGCCCCTGCTGAAGGATTTTGGCCTCCACAAAGTAATATTACCAATATTTGCAAATCCAATGTAAGTCAAAATCTGAATATGGCGCTGCTCGCAGGGAAATATGCATTACTTGAAGATATCTCGCCATTAGGCATTAGCGAACAGCTGGGTTATTTAAAATACAATATTAAATGTTTAGGAATGGATACAATAGCAAACTTCACTACCTCTATTATTCCTATTGACAGCTGGATTACAACAGTAGGAGCTCCAAAAGTATATAGCAATATGAATTTGATGCAAATTATCCCAGATTCAATATCCTATGCGCTTGATCCTTCAATTACTTTGGGGCAAAATTTTAGTTATATATTAAGAGTAAATAATGGATTTTATAATAATGATGATACTATAATAAAAATTTATGGGCAAACAACGGATGTTTATTCTAATGATGGATCCTCATTAACAGATTTTACATCCTCTGGAGGCGGGAATTGGGGGATTTCCAATACCCAATTTGTTTCTGCACCAAATTCGATAACCGATAGCCCCACAGGTAATTATAATGATGACAGCTACAAATTACTTACGCTGAATGATAACATTAACTTGAGCACCGTTTTATCAGCAACATTAAATTTTTGGGCTAAATGGGAGATTGAAGCCAATTACGACTTTGCTCAAGTAGAGGTATCAGAAGATGGAGGTAGCAGTTGGATTCCTTTATGTGGTAAATATACAAAGGCTGGCAGTGTGAATCAGGACTTGGATAATCCATTGTATGATGGCATACAAACAAGCTGGGTATTGGAGGAGATGAACTTGGCTGATTATATTGGAAAAATTATAAACATTCGTTTTAAATTAGTAAGTGATAATTATGAAAATTTTGATGGCTTTTATTTTGATGATCTATCAATAAGCACAGTATCCGCAACTACTAAAATTGATGAGCTAAAAACCAATAGCAACATTATTTCACAAAACACTCCTAATCCAGCTAATTCGATAACATATATCGATTTTAAATTAAGTAATAACAATAATAATAACGAATGCTTAATTGATGTTTATAATACATTGGGGGAACTTGTAAAACAAGAAAATATTGCCGCTAAACAAACTTCAATAGCCCTAGATATATCAGCCTTATCAAATGGCACCTATTTTTATTGTATAGTAAAAGGCAGTATGCGCTCGAATATGAGGAGAATGGTTATTTTAAAATAAGCTAGATTCTGTTTTTCAATAAGCCGCGAAAGTCTTAATTGATAGTATAAGTGAAGTTTTCGAAATAAATCCACAAATTAAATGGTTCAAAAACTGTGTGTTTTTCTTTTTTTGATACCCTTCGGCAAAAGCTTCACTATTAATAGATTTGAAAATTACTTTTCTAATATTGATTTAATATTAGGTTTAAAGTATAAATTACTTTTTAATATTTTACCATCTTCACGAAAAATAGGATTTCCATTTTCATCAAGCTTGCTCATGTTACTGCGCTGAATTTCGTCGAATACCTCATCAATTTTATGCTGTAATCCATGTCGTAATATAGTTCCAAACAGTATGTATAGCTGATCGCCAAGAGCATCTGCTATTTCTACCAAATCAGCATTTTTACATGCCTCTAAATATTCCTCGTTTTCTTCTTTTATTAAGTTATAACGCAACATAAATTCTTTCTCTTCCAATTTTGCTGTTGGTACATATCGATTCCCAATTTTAAAAACATCATGAAATTGCTCCACATGTTTAATTTTATGAATTAATACGCCATTATTTTCTTTGGTTTCCATTTTTACAATATAAATAAATATTTTTTACGCTATACTTCTGTAATTTACTAAAATAAAATAAATTTTAAAATAAGACAAAGAAATTTATAGGTAGAGGGAAGTTTTGAAAAATTTATTTTTTTCCCTTTTCGGCTTTGTACTGGGCATTTAGTCCATCTAGAATTTCCTTGGTAATATCCAAACTGTCGTTTGCAAAAAGTAAAATACCACCAGAACCATTAGTATGTGTGAGGATATAATTATAATTTGATTTTTTATTATACTCTTTAACATAATCAACAACTGTTTTACGAACATCTTCATTACCACGCTGAATCTCCTCAACCAAAGTTTGCATCTGAATTTCCATTTTATCCAATTCATCTTTGCGTTTCTTTAGATCAGCCTGAGCAGCAATACTTTGATTTTCAGACAATAGGCCATTACTAGCCTTTTGTTGCAGCTCGGCATAATCTATTTGTAATTTCTGCGCCTTTGATTGATAAGCAGTTTCGAGACGCTGCTGCTTAACCTGCGCATCTGCTGTAAGGTCCTTTACAAAATTATATTCGCTATTCAATACATCGCTATTTACAAATACAATTTTAGCAGCTTTAATTTCTTTGGGCGACATAACAATATTTTTTTCCGTTATCGTTGAATCCTTATCTAATAAGGAACTAGACTTATTTTTAGAGTTTGAAAAATGGAGATAATAAAGTATTGCTACAGCAATAAATAATACAACATTAATTATAATTGAGATGTTTTTGTTCATTTTTTATATTTTTTTTGACAAATATAAAATAAAAAAAACTTTAATAAATATTTTTAATTATTAAAGGCAATTTTATAAGCAAAAAAAAAGTTTATATTTGTAAAAAAATATTTAAAAGCAGATATTTTAAAAATGTAGTTTATAGCAAATAATAATTCACCTGCTACATGAGACATAATTTATATCTTAGACCAAAATACGAAGGAGCAAAGAAATAATTAAAAGAAGCTTTATTTAATATTATAAATCCTAAAAGGCCCTTTATTATTATTGTTTTAAAACCTATATCTTTTAAAATTTATTTAAATTAAACACATAACAAAAAACAAAGAATGAAAACAGAAATCGGTCAAAAATCTCCTGCATTTACATTGCTGGACTCTGAAAAAAACGAAATAAAACTTGAAAATTATAAAGGTAAAAATGTGCTTTTATTATTTTTCCCATTAGCCTTTACAGGAGTTTGCACAGCGGAATTATGCGCCATGCGTGATGATATTACCTCTTATAACAATTCCAATGCACAAGTATTTGGTATATCTGTGGACTCCCGTTTTGTACTTGCAAAATTTAAAGAAGAACAAAAATTAAATTTCCCACTTTTATCTGATTTTAATAAAGAAGCGTCAACTGCCTACGATGCTATTTATGGTGAATTTATTGGAATGAAAGGTGTTTCAAAACGTTCGGCATTTGTTATTGATAAAGAAGGTATATTAAGATATGCCGAAGTGCTTGAAAATGCTGGTGACTTGCCTAATTTTAGTGCCATTAAAAACATACTTGCTGGTTTAAACTAAAATTAATATCAAGGCAAAATAAAATTTAGCAGCTAGATTGACACGAAAAGAGAAATCAGCAGGTTATTTTAAATACTTACTAGCGCAAAGCCAGCACCAGAAAGTATCACAATAAATTTAATGATATTGAAGCGGTGGTTTTCAGTTGATTCAAAAAGTATGGTAGTGGAAATGTGAAGAAAAATACCAACTACTACAGCCATTATCCTGTCAAAATAAATAGAGAAATTCCCTATTATATTTCCACCAATTGCATAACTGGTAAATGTACCTATTGGTGTTATTAAAGCGAAAACTAAAAGCAAAAATATTGCATTCTTTTTACTGATGTGTGATTGCAATAACATTGTCATTAATGCCATCGCAATTGGTATATTGTGCATTACAATGCCGGTTAATAATGAATTATGGGAATCAGAAGCAGCATCGGCAAGTGGCATGCCCTCTAAAAAGGAGTGAATAGAGAGGCCGATCATCATGGAATAAGGGAATACCTTATCAGCATGCTTATGAACATGAATATGGCCATGCTCAATACCTTCTGACAAAAATTCTAATAATATTTGAATAAAAAAGCCCACCAAAATATAAACACCTATGTGGGGAGTTCCAGAAAGATAAATTTCAGGAATAAGATGTATAACACAAATAGCAAATAAAAAAGCGCCACTAAAGGAAAGTATTAGCTTTAAATTTTTAGAGCTAATATTTACATAAAGTACAGACAATCCACTAATTATAACAGATAAAAAAAGTAATATATAAATCCAGTAATTCATTTTAGTCAAGCTTAGTTGCCTGCGCAATTATTATCAATCTATTAGACGTACTAATTTGAAATTCTTCCAAATTATAATTGCCAAACAAATATAGTATTTTAAGTTTATTGACTTCTAAATATTTTTTGAAATCAAATAAAGTAATAGCTTTTACACGTTCTTCAAAGTTATATTTTTTCCCTTGATCAAAAAACTGTATGCGCTTAACAATAAAATTATTCTCGATTTTTTTTGTTATTTCGAATTCTATGCCATCAATAATTTTAACCTCGTGCAATACTAAATTTTCAATAACTTTATGGGCATTCATAAAATCAATAACAAATAAGCCGTTAGTATTAAGTGCTTTACTAACACAATTAATAGTAGCATAATCATCCTTTTCGCTATCAAAATAACCAAAACTTGTGAATAAATTAATTACAAAATCAAATTTATTTTTCACAGCAAATAAACGCATGTCTTCTACATAAAACTTCAAGTTACTTTTTTCTTCTAATTTTGCATTTGAAATATTTTCTGGCGATAAGTCCATCCCAACAACATTAAAACCCTTTTTATTCAAATAAATAGAATGTCGGCCCTTACCACAAGCTAAATCGAGGAAAGATGCATGAATAGGAGGATTTAAAAAATCGACCAACTTATCAATAAACAATTCGGCTTCCGCAATATTACGATGTTTATATAAGATATGATAATATGGGGAATCAAACCAATTTTCAAACCAAGTGGAAACTTTATTTTTAATCATAATTTATTGAAATTTGATTTAAATATTTAAATTGAAAATAAAAAATAAAAAAAAGTTAATATATAATTTCAAAAAAAAGAAAAAAATATAATTTTTATTGTAAAAAAATCCTATAAAATAAATTAAAATAATTTAAAATAATTAAACAAATTAGCATTTAATTTCATTAAGAGAGCAAAAAAAATATCAACACAATAAATATAGCTATCAAACAACATTTTTATTATACAATAAATTTACAATTATTTAATTTATCTTCGCATAAAGTATGGAATCTCCTATATCTAAATTGCTTTTATATTATAAATGAAAAATGTTATTTTATCAGTAATTAATGATCTAAGCACTGATCAGCGTGTACACAAAGTTGCCAGCACATTATCAAAACTTGGTTATAAGGTTACATTGGTAGGAAGAGTTTATAGGGGCAGTCTTCCATTAGATAAGCGTGCATACAATACTAAACGGATGTTTTTATTATTTAGAAAAGGTCCGTTTTTTTATTTGGAATTTCAAATCCGTTTATTTTTATATTTATTATTTCATAAATCAAATGTACTAGTAGCTAATGATTTAGACACATTATTACCAAATTATTTGATTTCCAGATTAAAATCCTCGAACTTAGTTTACGATAGCCATGAGCTATTTTGTGAAGTTCCTGAATTACAAAATAATCCCACAAAAAAAAAAATCTGGAAACAATTAGAAAGATGGATATTCCCAAAATTAAAAACCATTTTTACTGTGAACGAATCTATCGCAAAGATTTACGGTGATGAGTATAATAAAAATATAATTGTGGTGCGCAACATCCCATTATTATCAAATCAAATAAACTTCCAAAAGTTAAACAAAGTTAATTTAGAGTTACCGACAGAAAAGAAAATAATATTACTTCAAGGAGCAGGAATTAATATTGACAGAGGAGCAGAAGAGGCCGTGGAAGCGATGCAATATGTAAACGATGCCATACTAGTAATTATAGGTGCTGGAGATGTGATAGCCATACTAAAACAAAATGTAATAAAATTAGGCTTAAATAACAAAGTGCAATTTATTGGAAAAGTAAATTTCGAAAGACTTATGCAATATACGCATCATGCTGATTTAGGTTTAACATTAGATAAGGACACCAATATTAATTACCGCTATAGTTTGCCAAATAAATTATTCGATTATATCCATGCAGGTGTTCCTGTGCTTGCATCTAACCTTGTAGAGATTCGGAAAATAATATTTCAATTTAACCTTGGCGATTGTATTAATAGCCATAGCCCAATAGAGATAGCTGATAAAATCAACAAGATATTAAATGATACCCAAAAACTTCAAGAATGGAAAAAAAATACTGCAATAGCTGCTGCTGAATTAAATTGGGAAAAAGAGGAGCAGTTATTAATTAAAGTTTATGAGAAATTTTTATAAAATTTATTAATAAAAAAAACAGAAAAAAACTATCACTATAACAAACATAAATACTAGAAAATTAACCTATATTTTAAATAGGCAATTATAAATACCATAGCCTCGGAATCAATAATATTTATATCTTTTCTAGTATCATAAATAATTCCCTTCCCTGTCTTGGCTTAATTGAATTATAACAATTTTCAAACACATTAAAATAAAATTTAGATTTAAACAGATTAACATATTCTTCCTTAGTGGCGGCAAATGGCGGTATATCTGAATTTAAAGGAGAGGTAAAAACTACACCTATCAATTTCCCTTTTGGTTTTAATAGTTGATGCATGTGATTCACATAATTTTCACGCAAGCTAGGAGACAGAGCGCAAAAAAAAGTTTGCTCCAGTATTAAATCATACTGTTGGTGGTGTTCAAAAAAATTGCCATAAATTAAATTTTCTTTCGGGAAATTTGGTAAACGATTTTGAATATTTATAAGAGGTTCTAATGAAATATCAATAGCTACTACATGCTTAAACCCTTTTTTAAAAAGGTACTCGGCTTCATAAGCATTCCCTGCACCAGGTATTAAAATACTTAGGTTTTTATCCTTTAATTGATCAATATAATCTTTTAATGGAATAGATGGCGAACCAATATCCCATCCTATTTGATTTTTTTGATAAAGGTCTGTCCAGAATTCTTTATTAAATAAAGCCATAAATATATATTAATAGGAAGAATAAATTCATCAATAAAAAAATCAGAATGCAAACTGTAAACCCAATTTAATACCAAAATTATTTATTTTACTGTTATCGTTTTCATTGGCATAATTTGTCCGATATAAGTTATCATTATAGCTCAGGCGGTAAACGAATTCAATTTTAACAATGTCAAAAATATTTTCTACACCAAAATTTACTTCTAAATAAGGTACATTGCGCATTACAGTAAAAATATTATTGCTATTAAAATTATAATTCTTTTTACTTAATGTTCCATAAATTAAATCACAACCAACAACTTCACGGAAATTCAATTTTTTAACCAACGGAATTCTATTAAAAAGCAAACCCATAAAATGATGTTTTAAATGAACTTCCACATATTGGTCGCATACAAATTCAAAAAAATTCATTTGATTAAAGCCGTTATCCGAATAAAAAAATGTTTCATTACCACGCGGAATTTCCAGCAGGGTATAAGGTATTTGTGAAAATACTTTACCCACTTTTAATAGTAATTTTGAATTGCCGAAAATTCCTAATTTAAAACGATTCGACAATGAAATACTAGCTTTTTGATAATTAAAATCACCAGCAAATAAATGTTTTATACCTAAGGTATAGTTGAAAGTAATAATTGGAGATTTATTATTTCCCAAGCTTATCCGTTCTATGCCATTTTGAATGTAGCGTTCTTTAACTGATAGACGTGTCTCCAATAATAATTCACTGATAGTATAGTTGCGTTGTTGGAAAATGTTAAACTGATCACCGAATGCAACAGGGAAAAGAGGAGTAGTATAAATATTCTGAAATATAATTTTAGTGTTAAATCCTGCATTAAAATATTTTTCATACCATATCCTAACTTCTTTCTTACGAACCAATTTTGAAATATTTCCTATTTGTGAAAAAGTATTAAACAAATAATTTTGTGACTGCGTCAAATTTATATTGCGCCCAATATCATAATTTAAGCCTATTTGATCAATATCATCTCTATATTGAACGCCTACTTTACTCCAAGGGTAATGCGTAATTATATTTTCTATTTGAAAATTATATTTTATTTTTTCATCTTTAAATCCATAGGCGCAATATGCTCTTAATATCCATTTTTTACTAAACATTGCATTGGTACGAAATCCAATCCGAAAACGCATTCCTTCGTATTGGTTATAAGCATAAAGTTGTGAATAATGACCTATATCCAATACACCAACATCTTTATAACCAGAAAACAAAAAGTATAAAATATCTACTGTTTTTTTTACTACAGGAAGGTTGCGCATTGTATCAATCATATTATATGATATGGTTTCGCTTGCAGTTAATTGATTGGGGCGACTTTTAATCCAAAAGGAGGAGTCTTTGGTGATGGCATCTTCAGCAAATTCTAAGGGGGTATTATAAAATAATAGTTCTTTGGGTTTATTTACCACAAAATATCTATTACGATTATAAATATGTACAACAACGCTTAAAAAATGTTTTGTAATATTTGCATAATCAATCATTAAAAGTGTTTGCGAAGGAACCCATGCACCTATACCTGTTGGAACTAATTGCTGCTGTATGCGAACCCGATCAACTAAATTAAAGTTTACATCCTTAGTAATTTCTAAGTCTAATTGTTTAATTGAAAAACTAGTATCGGTAATCCATAAACTACCGGTAAAAGCCAAGTCTTTATTGTTTTTTGGACTTACGTCTACCCGATAACAAATTGTGCTATCAATAAGCATACTATCAATTAAATAATAATTATAAAATAGCATGGCATTATCGGCAATAGGGGAAAGAAAATCTTTACCCTGTATAGATACAGTATTATTACAAAAATTATAATCCTCAAAATTCATACTTGTAAACTGCGAAACTCCTTTACCATCTTTCATCCCTACAAATTTCACTTGAATAGCATTTACATTTTCATGTTTTAATTTACCCTCTTTGCGATAATATACTTCAGAAACAACTTCACTCATTGCCACCGGCAAATTAGAACTTTTATCATTCGCTATGGCATGATCCAGACTATCCCACATGTCTACAACTGGTCTAAATATTTTCCTGTTGCGCATGCGATTTGTAATATTATCGATAGCTACTTCTTGTTTTGTATAACTTAAAAATTGAATAGAATTAAGATTAATACGATTATATTTCTCCTTATAATTTATCGTATTTTTTATAATACGATGAGCAGGATTATTACCAGGGCGGATTTCGACAATATCCAAATTAAGAATTTCGGAACTTAATTGAAAATCAATGGTTTGTGCCTGTCCTTTTTTTACAAACTTTGCCATTGAATGACACCCTATTTTGGAAACATAAATAGAATCTATCAAACCAGATGTTTTAATGCTGTAATTGCCTTCAAAATCAGTACTTGTTCCTATAGTTGTTCCTTTAATTAAAATTGTAACGAATGGAATCCCTTTCATGGTAACAAGTTCGGTAACTTTTCCAGAAATAAATGTTTC
>CAMBDK010000053.1 GCA_945865315.1 Chitinophaga pinensis
GCACCAGGAGAAACACTAATAGAAGCACCTGTTCCAATAAATGTTCCACCGCAAGTACCCGAGAACCAATTCCAAGAAGCGCCAGCACCAAGGGAACCACCAACAACACTTAAGGTGGTAGCACCGCTACAAATAGGGTTGGGACTAGCAGAAGCAGACTGCGCTGCAACAGACGAAGAATTAACATTTACAGTAACTGGAACACATATAGTTGTGTTACAATTACCTTGAGCTCTAACAAAATAAGTTGTAGAAGAGCTAGGAGTAACGCTTATGGAAGCACCGTTGCCAACAAATGTACCACCGCAAGTACCTGAATACCAAAACCAGGAAGCTCCTGTTCCAAGGGAGCCGCCAGCAACGCTTAAAGTAGTGGCTCCGCCGCAAGTGGGATTTGGACTTGCACTGGCAGAGGATGGCGCTCCTGATTGCACACAGGATGGCGCATAATTAAAACATATATTTGCACTGGAAACGCATATAGCTTGTATTCCTGAGCCCCCGCTAATTGTTAATTGAATACTATTGGTGCCACCGTAATTATAACCTGGTAAAGCACCCGAATAAGTAAATGTCATGGGCCAACAAGAGCCGCAATTACAATTTCCATAAGCAGGTTTACATTGTAAAAGTACTCCATTAATATAAACACAGAGAGTTCCATAACCACACCAAGCTTGATTTACTGTAACGGAAACACTTGTAATAACATTTCCACCAGGGATAGGGTTTGAAAAATTTCGAATACCATTATTCCAGTTTCCACTACCTGACCATGGTGGGTTGCATGAATAAGAAGATCCACTACACATGGTGCACCATCCAGAAGTCCAGTAAACATTAGTACAAGCTGTTTGCGAAAAACCTGATTGAGGTGAAAATGCAAGGAAAAAGAAAAATACAGAAAACAGAATTGTCCTCTGTAATGATTTTAACATAAAATTTATCGGGTAAATTTTTACGTTCATTTATTTTTATTTTGACAAATAAGTTCTAAAAACATTTTAAATTAAAGTTGCCCAATATTTTTTAGATCAAAAAAGATAAAGTATAGCCTGTCCTGGATCTTCAGCACTTATCCTTTAAGTTCTTGGATTAAAAAATTGCTAAAAGCAAAAAACTCAATAAATAAATTTAATTAACTATAGTGTAAATTTAAAAATTATTTTAAACAAAAACAAATTATTAAAATATAATTTCATTATGGCAACTATATTAGATGTTGTTTTTAGAGAAATAGTTGCATACCAGTGAAAATTTTGGATTAAAACCTTAATTGATTCGATGAAAAATTTTTAGATATTTTTGTAATGGTACAAATATATAAAAAGCTATAATCCCAGTATTTAGTATCATTTACTGAGCATGATGGTGCCATCAGAAATACTCTTCTGTTGAGAGATAAATCGCTTTAAATAAATTTTTAAAATATGCAAACAATTGTGGCGAACTACCTCACTCATAATTTTTTATTTCACTTCAAACAAAAAACGCCAAGCTGTTAGCCTAGCGTTTTTTGTTTAATCTTTGCCTGCGTGCCATTGCAGGTGAAATAACACCTGCAATGGCTGTTTTATTATATTTCCGAACACAAACAAGGGCGGAAAGTCTAATAATTTTCGATAAAAAAGTTATTTTATTATTTCGAAGCGTCCTCTACTGATTATTATATTTTTTTGATTAAGGCCACAAAAGGAGTAAAATCCGGGAGAATATTCTGTAGTTTGAATGGATGTCTTATTATTATGCATTGCATAAGCGCCCAAGGAACGCCCTGTAATATCGAAAATTTGAATAGTTGAACATTCGGCAGCAGCACTAGAGAATGTAATAAAATTAGAAGCAGGGTTTGGGAAAACAGCCATATTATTATAGCTAGCGTTGATATCATTCACACTATTAAAACCAGACCATGCCATGTCATCGATATAAAAAGCACTTCCTATTTTTGCGCCAAAATGAGAATAAATACTAGATGAAATTAAGACTCTTTCTGAATCGGGAACGATGTTTGCAAAATTGGGATTATAATTCATTGTTAAACTATTGAGGGCGTAATTACTTGTATTTTCCCCCGTTTCGTATTTCCCACTAGCTATTGTGTCGCGCGAAGTGCCGTTCCATTTAGTTAAATAGGCAAATACAAAAGCCGAATCGCCTTGGATTGGTGTATATTTCGAATAAAAAGATAAAATTAAAGAGCGGGTAGTATAATTATAACCATAATTGATACCTGGAGGAGAAATGCTAATTGCCCCTATTACTAAAAGGCCCGCAGTATCTAGATTTCCAGAAGTATAAGGATTAGGTATTGTAGTACCTGTTACTTTAATAGTTGTAATTTTTGCACTTGCTGTTCCAGCAAATGGCGAGCTTATTTCCTTAAAAACAGACTGAGCACCACCAAAAGTGGATAAAGCATTTAAACTTGCCCATCCTTGAGGGTCCTGAATGGTTCCAAAAGGAACGTTGTTCCAAACTTCAAAATTAAAATCGGGGTTTTGTGCTAAAGCAATTGTAAATGATAAAACAGAAATAAATATAAAAAGGGTTAATTTTTTCATTTTTGTTAATATATTAAATGGATTATTAATAAAACGATATGATTTTTTAGTTAAAAATAACAGAAAATTGAAATTAGAATTTTATAGTTTTATAAATTTTTTATTAATAGAGATATTGTTATTTTGAAATTTAATAAAATAAATACCAGAAGGCAAGTCATAAAGGTCGAGTACTAATTCATTTTTGCCATTTTCCATTTGTTTTAGAATTGTTTTTTTAGTTTGCCCCAATTCATTTTTGATATCAATTAAAATATTTTGTTTAGATGCTTTAAAAATTTTAGAGACAGAAGAATCAAATTTTATGGTAATTTGATTGCTGGCAGGATTAGGGAAAATAAAAACATTTTCGTTAATAAAAGATTCATTGATGCCTATGGTATTAAAAACAAAAGTATCTGAACTATCTGTACATCCATTTGCATTGGTTAAATAAACGTTGTAGTTTCCATTTTGAGTAACATAATATTCGGATGAATTAGCGTTTGTAATAATTGTATCATTCAAAAACCATTGGTAATTAGCTCCTGAAACACTGTCAATACTAATAATATTTTGAATAGCTGTAATATATAATGCTGTTGATGGTTCATTTGCCACATTTACATTTAAGGTAACAGTTAAATTTAGTGAATCTGTTATAGAAACAGAATATATTCCGGCGCATAAACCAGAAATTGATTGCGTAGTTTGAACCGGCGAGGTATTCCACGAATAACTGTATGGAGGAGTTCCCCAATATACCATTGCAGCGGCAGTTCCGTCGCATGATGCTGCGCAAGATGCATTGGTTTGATCTGCTATTGCAGTTAAAGAGGGAAGGTTAGGAGGTATTGCCATTAACCAAACAACATTACTAACAGCACCTGCTGAATCCATAGTAGCTGTTGCTAAAGGAGCGCTCATCCCATTTGCCCACCAGCTGTATGTTGTAACAGAATCTACAGAAATTCCACCAGGAATGTTATTCCACCCTCCGAAGAAAAACGCCATTGTAGTATCGTGTGTTATTTTAGTTGTTTTGGTGCGCAGAACGCTGTATGGGCCACCAGCCAATGGTGTAGTTAAATCACCCCAAGCATCTACCAGAAAAGTTTTTTGAACACCTGCTATATTTTTAATTGAATCAATAGTGATTCCCTGAATTGTTTGTCCGAAATAAAACTTTGCATTTGAAGCAAAATTGTTCGAATAAGTACTATTATAATTTGTAGGAAAATTAAATTCCGTTTCTGCAGGAGTATTAAACTGATTTATATTTAACTGATTGCCAGATATAGTAGTTTGTCCGCCAGATCCAATAGTTACAAAGCTTGAGTTTGAATTAATTGCATATTGAAAAAAGTTTTGAGTTCCATTTTGGTACACCAAGTTAGCTGCAGGAAATGCAGGATTTGGTGCAGAAGAAAAAGGTAATACGGATGCGACTTCGAAAGTATGCAAAAGCAAAGAGCTAAAATCCCATACTTGATTAGGCCCAGCATTACCAATAGAAATGTTTGTTAATGTATCACTGGCCTGATAAATTATTGTTGAGTCTGAAGGCATATCAGATGAAGTGATGGTGATTTGCGCAGACGCAATAAAAAAGCAAGTTGAAAATGCAATTATAAATAATAATGATTTTTTCATGTTATTGAAGTTTATTAAAATTTGTTTTTAATTATTAAGGGAACAAATGTACAAAAAAAGATAATTATTTCCAATAATTAATAGACATCATATAAGTTGAATTTACGTTAAGGCTGATTCCAAACTCTTCCTTTCCCTTTTCAAGGAAAGGGGGGGGATAGAATTGTCCCCTAACTTATATAAACTTAATTATAAATAGCTTTATAATTAAGTGAAGTTTTCGAAATAAATCCGCAAATTAAATGGTTCAAAAACTGTGTATTTTTCTTTTGCCTTGATAGAAAAGAAACAAAAAATAAAGAACAAACGATTACCTCCCTACCTGCAATACTGCATCGCGTTTGTTCATTCCTCACGCGTGTTTTCATAAGCATATTTTTTGCAAAAAAATGAAATCATCTGTTTTTATTAATACATCTGTTTTGTGGAAATTATTTTGAAAGCTTTACTAAGGAAATAATTTTTTTAATTTTTTTTAAGGAAATAAAACACCATCACATTCAACGCAATTAATAGGAGGAATTAGTGCATTGTATTTAATATTGATCGCCTTAATAAATTCATTGGCAATAAGCGCATAGCCTTTTTGATTAGGGTGGTAGCCGTCTAAACTAAAAAAGCCACCACTAACAAAATCCGCATTAAAATCAGCGCCATCCCACTTTATACCAGCTATTACTGATTTGAAATAAGCGTTCATATCCACTAATGCTAAATTATACTGTGCTGCTTTTTGAATTATTAATGCATTATAAGAATTGGTAGCTTCATCAATTCTATAAACTTCGGAAGAATCCAGCGCATAACGATCATTGATAGTAGAAAAGACCAAACCATATTTTTGACATTTCATTGAATCAAGCGGAACCGAAAGCGTAATGTATTCCCCATTATGCAATTGCCTAACACCTCCAATGGCAAACTCATCATCAATAACAAAACCATTACGGCCTACATTAAATTTAATATGTGATAAACCTGCAGGTATGTAAATATCATTTAATGAATCGGCTTGTGTTTGCCTTAAATCGGCATTATCCCAAGCTACTAAATTATAATAAGGAAAGGTTCTGAAATCAGGAATAGTAGCAATGACACCTTTTGAACCATTAGCAGTAAGTCCGGCAAGGATGGTATCTAAATGAGCGGCAAAAATTATTGCGGATGGAATTGATTCAGTAATGCCGCCCGATTGCGCATAATTATAAATATCTTCCATTCCTAACCAGGCAGTAATAAACGTTGCATTTTGTGCTAATGCGTCACTATAAATAGACGACAATCCAGGGTTACTTGCAAAACGATGATAAAAAGGGTTTTTATTTCCAGAAGAAAAGCTATTGCCAAAATTAGGGTCGGAATAATTTAGCATGGAGGCATATGGAACAGCCAGGTTATTAAAACTATTGCCAGCAACACCAGCTAAATAAGATGCAGCAGCAGCAGTTGAAATAAAATTTTTTACAGGTTTTAATGATGAAACACCAATACAATCAGTTTTAAAAGCTAAGTGGCTAGGGCTCACAAAGGAGCTTTCCCATGTTTTAAAATTCAGGCCTAAACCATTATTGTCTGGCATCAAAGCTTGATTAAAAGAGCCAGCACCAACAAGTTTAAATTGCTCAGCAAGCATTGCAGGTATTGAAAATTTTTGTCCTTTTTGATATAGCGCACCATCTTGGTAACCAGCCAAATAATTTCCACCAATAGCAATTGATTTTGAGAAATCAGCATCACCAGCATGCGGTATTGGAATATCTAACTTAGGGGTACAGCTGCTAAATAAAAAGAAATAAAAACAGAGGGGAATTAATATAAAATATTTGGTGTATTTCATCGATTAAAAATATGTTTAAAGCATTAACAATTTAATTATCCGGATTTGTAAAAAAATTAAATATTATAAGTTTTTACGCCTTTAATTTCGGGTGCAGTAATCTTAAGGGACTCTTCTATACCGGCTTTAAGAGTCATTGCAATCATGGAGCATGACTTGCAGGCGCCAAGTAATTCGAGTATTACAATGTTGTCGTCTGTAATTTCCACCAATGCTACATTGCCACCATCTGCTTGCAGGTAAGGGCGAATTTGTTCTAATGCTACCTCTACCTTTATTTTTAAATCTGTCATTTATATTGAATTAATAAGATTGAACGAAATAAAAAGCTAAAACAATAAAAAAATAATATTGATAAAATAATTAATAAAACTGTGTTGGAAAAATAAAAAAAGTCTAGGCAAACAATAAAATTAATTAAAACAAATAAAAATCGGAGGTGTAAAAGTAAGAAAAAATATTATATTTATGAATGAGTTAAAATAGTATCTTTAAAAAATTAAAAATAGTGGTTCTCAAAAATGAATATTTACGATAAGTACGAAACTGTTATAGGTTTAGAAGTTCACGCGCAGTTATCAACTAAAAGCAAAGCTTATTCAAGCGATTCTGCAGAATTTGGTTCGCCTCCCAATTCTAATGTAAGTCCTATTTCATTGGGGCATCCAGGGACTTTACCAAAATCAAATAAAAAAGTTATTGAATTTGCTGTTCGATTAGGCTTGGCTTGTAAATGCACTATTAGAGAGGTAAATGAATATGCAAGAAAAAATTATTTTTATGCCGATTTACCTAAAGGATATCAAATTACGCAAGATAAAACACCTATTTGTACAGGAGGATTTATTACAATTAAAAATGAAAAAGGCATAGATAAAAACATAAATATTACTCGCATACATATGGAAGAAGATGCTGGCAAGGGTATTCATGACCTTGACCCATTCGACTCCTTAATTGACTTGAACAGAGCCGGAGTGGCATTAGTAGAAATAGTTAGTGAACCAGAAATGAGGACAGGGGAGGAGGCGTATAAATATTTAACGGAAGTGCGTAAAATTGTTCGTTATCTTGAAATTTGCGATGGCAATATGGAGGAAGGAAGTTTAAGGTGTGATGCTAATGTATCGGTGCGATTAAAAGGTTCCAGCGTATTAGGGAAACGCACCGAAGTTAAAAATATGAACTCCATACGAAATGTGCAAAGAGCTATAGAGTATGAATCAAAACGTCAAATAGAAGCGATAGAAGCTGGTGAAGAAATATCTCAGGATACAAGAAGTTTTAATGCTGCAACGGGGAGTACTTTTTTATTAAGAAGCAAAGAAATGGCAAATGATTATCGTTATTTTCCTGAGCCTGATTTACAGCCTATATTAATAAGTAAAGAATACATCACAAAAATTAAAAATGCTTTGCCCCCGCTGCCAAATGAGTTATTTAAAAAATATCAATCATTGGGATTATCTCACTATGATGCTGGTGTGTTAACAGATTCAAAAGAAATTGCAATGTATTTTGAAAATATTATTGCAAAAACAAAAAGTATAAAATCAGCGGCTAACTGGCTAACAGTTCAAATAAAAGGATATTTAAATGATAATGGATTACATATTTCAGATTTTAAAATATCAGCAGATCGGATGGCTTTGTTAATTGATTTTATTGATAGTGGAAAGGTAAGTCATACCATTGCCATTCAAAAAATTTTTCCAAAAATGATTGAAGAGTTGGAAAAGACGCCATTACAAATTGCAGAAGAAAATAATTGGATACAGGAAAGTGATAGCGGCGCATTGGTAGCGTTTGTAAAACAAGCAATTGATAAATATCCTGAAAAAGTTAGTGAGTATAAAAATGGTAAAACAACATTGTTGGGACTGTTTATGGGTGAAGTGATGAAACTATCCAAAGGAAAGGCGGACCCCAAATTAGCGAATGAATTGATGAAAGAAATGTTAGAAAAATAAGATATAATAAAGAGTTCTCCTTAAAAATTAATAGAGATATTGAATAGTAGCAAAATAAAAATCAAATACAATGAGAATTAAAAATCTTTTTCAGAATCTTCGTATGCTTAAAAAATTACTTTTTTCAATTGAATTGAAGCGTGGACTTTATGTTTTTATTTCTTGCATTTTATTAGTTGTAAATTCGAAAACAAATGCACAATCCAAAAACAGAATTGAAATAAAAGGGGAATTAAGCAATTCCAATGGCGAAAGAGTATATTTAGAACTTATGTCACCAGAAGGTGCAGTGGGTATAGATACAGTATTACTTAATGTAAAAGGGGGGTTTGTATTAACATTTGACAGTAAAGATCCAGGTTTTTATCGTTTGAAGATTTCGGATAAAAATTTCGCAACACTAATAATTGATGCGAATCAAAAAGTTAGCATTACAGGGGATGTCAATAATTTAAACCAAACATATTTGGTAGAGGGGTCGCCGGATTCGAAATTATTTTTGGAAATAGATAGGGCCTCTTCACGACATTATCAAAAAAGCGATTCCTTGCAGAAAATGTTTCAAGCGCTTGTGAACTCAAATAATAAAAATCCTAATTTATCTTTAAATGTAGATTCGATAGGCCAAGCTTTAGAAAGTAAATACAATGCCTTGCTTATCAAACATAATAATTATTTAAAAGAGACCATTGAGAAAAACACATCATCCCTTGCCTCTTTAGTTGCAATTCAACAATTGCCTGTAGAGGAGTATTTAGAAACGTATATAAAAACAGATGCAAGTTTATTTGCTAGATACCCAAACTCATCCTATATAAAGTCATTTCATTTGGATGTGTTATCAAAAAAGCAAATGAAATTGGGCTCGATAGCGCCTGATATAAAAATGAATACACCAGATGGAGAAGTGTTATCCCTATCTTCTCAAAAAGGAAAAGTTATATTAGTAGATTTTTGGGCTTCGTGGTGTGGGCCCTGTAGGGGAGAAAACCCAAATGTTGTAAAAGCATACCATAAATATAAAATGAAAGGCTTTGATGTTTTTAATGTTTCATTAGATACCGATCCAGCTAAATGGAAACAAGCAATAATAAAAGATAACTTGGTATGGTCAAATCATATTTGTGATTTTAAGGGATGGCAATCCTCCGTTGTTGCATTATATGGTTTTAAAGGAATTCCATATAATGTTTTGTTAGATAAGGAAGGAAAAATCATAGCAAAAAATCTGAGAGGGGAAGATTTAGAAAAAAAACTTTCAGAAATTTTTAATTGATAATAGTATCTTTTTATTGATCTAAATATTACTGTTATAGAGGATTTATGCTTTTTTTTTAAAAGGAAAAAATGTAAATTAAACTTATAAATGCAATCCTTGGCTTGAAATTTTTTGTGTTGTTAATTTCATCTTTATTAATCAAATTGTTAATTTAATTTTTAATTTCAAAAAAACACCAATGAGAAATTTTTTTTTCGGTTTTTATGTATTTCTTTTATTCCCTGTAATTTGTGTTTCGCAATCTTATTTCCAACAAGAAGTTCATTATACGATTAATGTAAAACTGGATGATGTAAAAAATGAAATTACAGGGGCTGAAAGTATTGAATACATTAATAACTCCAGCGTTGAACTTGAATATATTTATATGCATTTATGGCCCAACGCATATAAAGACCAATCTACTGCATTGGCTAAGGAATTTTTGAAACGAGGCACAAACAAGTTTTGTTTTTCAACAGCCGAAGAAAGGGGCTATATAGATCAATTAGATTTTAAAATAGATGGTCAAAATGCTAAATGGGAATTGCTAAAAGATAGCATTGACATTTGTAAAATATATTTGAATCAAGGGTTGAAGAGTGGCGGGAAAGTAACAATTACTACCCCTTTTCATGTTAAAATTCCATCAGGTAAATTTTCCCGTCTTGGTCATATTGGCCAAGCTTATCAAATGACACAGTGGTATCCCAAACCTGCAGTATATGATAATAATGGATGGAATTACATGCCATATTTAAATCAAGGTGAATTTTATTCAGAATTTGGAACTTTTGACGTAAGTATTACACTGCCAAAAAATTATGTATTAGCTGCAACAGGAGACATGGTAGATGCTGAAAAGGAATTAGAATGGTTGAATCAAAAAGTAAAAGAAACAGAAGCAATTACTACTTTTGATGCTAAAGATCTAAAATTCCCTGTATCAGATAGTACGACCAAAACAATTAGATTTAAACAAAAAAATGTTCATGATTTTGCCTGGTTTTGTGATAAACGATTTCATGTATTAAAAGGTGAAATTGAAACACCAAAAACTAAACATAAGGTTATTACATGGGCTATGTTTACAAATGCAGAAGCTGATTTATGGAAAAATAGTGTACAATATATAAATGACGCAATTTATTATTATTCGCTTTGGAATGGAGATTACCCATATGATCATTGCACTGCCGTAGATGGAACTATTAGTGCTGGTGGTGGGATGGAGTATCCAAATATTACTGTGATAGGTAGTTCAAGCAATGCCTTTCAGCTAGAGCTTGTTATTGCTCATGAAGTAGGCCATAATTGGTTTTATGGTATGTTGGGTTCAAATGAGAGGGAGCACCCTTGGATGGATGAAGGCATTAATTCATTCAATGAACTTAGATACCTTAGAACCAAATACCCAGAACAAAAACTAATTGGCAAATATGCAAATGGGCCTGTCGGAAAAATATTTGATCTTTCTTATATTAAGAAAAAAGCAGAGAAAGAATTATTGTATTTTAACCAAGGAGCAAATAACCAAGATCAAGCAATAGAACTGCCGGCTTATAATTTTACCGAAATGAATTATGGTGCAATCGTTTATTCTAAAACAGCGATCTTATTTGATTATTTGATGGGATTTATTGGTGAAAAAGAAATGGATAAAGCCATGATGCAATATTTTGATGAATGGCATTATAAGCATCCGCAGCCAAAAGATTTGAGGAAAATACTAGAAAAATCAACAGGTAAAGATTTAAATTGGTTTTTTGATGATATGATTAATACGACTAAAAAGTTAGATTATAAAATTACCGCTTGTAATAAACAAGAAGACGGCACTTGGAAATTAAATTTGAAAAATAAAGGAGAAATAGCTGGACCTTTTAGCATACAAGGAATAAAGGATAATAAAGTAGTGCATGAAATTAATTTCAATGGCATCAAGGATAATTGCGCATTAAAATTTCCTGTTTATGATATTGATTATTTTAAAATTGATTATTTACAAAACATGCCTGAAATTAATAGAAACAATAATAGTATAAGAACTCGTGGTATATTACCTCAACTAGAACCATTTAAATTACAGTTGTTGGCAAGCATTGATAATCCTGATAAAACCCAATTATTTTTCACTCCTGCTATTGGCTGGAATAATAATAATAAATGGATGCTTGGTTTTTCTTTTCATAACTATACTGTTCCTCAAAAAAAGTTCCAATTTGATTTAATGCCCTTGTTAAGTTATAGTACAAAAGATTTTGCAGGCTATGGGCGAATGAAGTATGATTTGTTTTTGAATAATAATTTAATACATGCTGTATCCTTTGTTGCAACGGCTAATCGTTATTCATATACAAACTATCCGACAGCTTTAAATTTCAATAAAATTGCGCCAGAATTAAATATTGAATTTAAGAAGAAGCATGCAAGAAGTGCTTATACGCATAGTTTGCAATATCGAAATATAAGTATTTTTAAAGATTATTATAAAAGCAATTACTCTATTATATCGCCTTCTTTTTCGATAGAACCAGTATTTTTAAATTTTAACGAACTTAATTATGTCCTCAGAAAAAGCAGTGCCCTAAGGCCCTTTAATATAAAGGCAACTATACAGCAGGGAGAAGATATTGTTAAAACATCACTAACTGGTATATATACATATAAATTTAAAAAGAATAAAACTGGAATTAATTTCCGCTTATTTATGGGGACCTTTGTTGGAACGAGCTCTGCTAATGCAGCCCCATATAAATTTCGATTAAGTGGACAAAATGGAAATCAAGATTATTTATTTGATAATATTTATATTGGGCGCAATGAAACGGGATCTATTCTTGCTAATCAGTTTTTAGAAAACGATGGGGGATTCAAATATTTTTCCACCATAGGACAATCATCAAAATGGTTGGTAGCATTAAATATCAAGTCGGCCTTTGGCAATTTAAAATTGCCAGTAAAAATGTATTTTGATATTGGTACAGCAAGCGAGGACGCTTTACAGGAAGAAATGTTTTTATACAATGGGGGATTATGTGTTACATTAATAAAAAATGTATTTGAAATTTATTTACCAATACTGTTATCAGCGGATCTGAAAAATTATGCTGAGCAGCAGCAAACTAAATATATAGAATCGGTAAGGTTTGTATTAAATTTAAATTTACTGAATCCATTTAATTTGATTAGAAGTTTTTAATATGGAGGAATTATTTTCGCCAATTTTAAGATTTTAGTTTGGTGGGCTGCAATAGTCGAAGTATCCATTTATAAGTGCTTGGTAAAATAATTCTCCTTGAATTTGGTACCCTTTACCATTAAAATGCACACGGTCTTTAGCTGAAAGTTGTGCATTAAACCATTTTGCCATAGAGCCATATCCTCCCATAATTTCGTATAAATCCCAGTAAGGTAAATTATGTTGCAAACAATAGTTTATAATTGTTACTCTTGCCAAATTCATGTTGGGATTTTTAACCCTACCTTTTCTTGATTTTCGGAATGAGTCGGCAGGAGTTGTTAACAAAATAGATGCGTTGGGGCTGGCAATTTTTATATTTGTAATCAGGGTGTCGATAATTCTGCTGAATAATATTTTATCAAAACCTGCAGCATAACCTTCGTTAGTTCCTAATGAAATAATAATTAAATCGGCATTTAAGTAGGATAATTGTTCCATAAAATACTTCGACTTTAAATAATGTTTATACTCAGCTCCATTTACTCCTATCATATTATATAAAACACCAGAAGAGTCGTTCTCTAATAACATTCCATAAATACGTGTTGCTTGTTGGTAAATGGAGTCTGAAATTTTATTTCGTAAAATAATTTGAGAGATTGGCTTGTCAAATTTTAGTTCTGAAATAAATGAGTGTGTTGAAATATCATTGGATTTAATAATTCCTTTTTCACAATTTATTTCATCACAAACAGTAATATCAAAATTACATTCTCCTTTTTCTTGAAACAAAACAAATTTTGTAAAGCTGTACCCTAGGCCTGGTTGATCTTTCACCAGTAAGTTTATTGTAGCTATGGAATCTGTTGTTTCAATTGTAAATCCACAAACTCCTATAGGTAAAGGTTTTTCATAAAAAACATTTCTCTTAGAATCCCAAGATCTATTGCTGCTGGTTTTAAAAGATCCAGGCTCATTACTTTTAGCAATGTGATATGGAAATAATAAACCTCTTCCAGCATTTCCAAATTTCAATTGTAATTTTTGGCGTATAGTTCCCGAAAAGTGATCTGCTTGAATGTGGGAGTCACCAATGTGAACAATATCAACCCTTCCACTTTTTAGTTGTTGAAGGTCATATAATTTTTGATAAAATATGCGAATTGAATTGCTATCATTTTCAATAATATTTAATTTTTCATTAATGAAAGGATATTTTTTAAATGATAAGGTATCTGATTTTTGAGCAAAAGAATTATTACAAAAAAAAAATATTATAAAAAAGGAGCAAATAAAAAATGAAAAATAGAACAAGCTAAATCTGCTATTAGTAAGGGTAGAATAATTGCAAAATGTAACATTAATAGTTTTCATATGTTTTTTATCATGATCTCTGTCACCAAAGGAATAGCAATATTCAAAAATATTATGGATTAAGGACAAAATTATTTTTATTAAATTTTTTATACTCATTCATTAGTTTATCAAATAGTAATTTGCCGGCTTTGTGTGCACCTCTGAAATTAAAATGAGTATAGTCTTTGTTGGCTAATATTGTATCCCCTTCCACCCATTTTACCATAGAACCATTGCCACCCATAGCATCATATAAGCTCCAGAATGCAATGTTATTGTTTTTAGCCATTCTTTTTTGTGTTTCAACTAATATGGGTACGCTGGGGTCTGTTTCATAAACACCATCTCTGCTATAACCTTTGTCGCCAACGCTAATCAGTAAAATGCTAGCCGTTGGGAAGCTTGCTTGAATATGTTTAATAACATTATTCATTCCCCTTTCGTACCACAAAAAATCTGTTATTTTTTCGTTAACTGCATTTAAGCCGTATTCTAAAATAATTAAATCATAGCCCAAACAATTATTAGTTTCAGCGTATACGCTTTGTGAAACTTTATTAATGGGCATTCCGGAATTTCCGCGGAAGGAAAAATTATCAACAAAAACACCGCTATCACTTTCCAGACTAAATCCAAAAATATCAATAGTTGTTTTACATTGAAATGTTGCTTCTATTGATTTTGCAGCATTGGGTTGATCAATAACAATTTGGTTAACGGTTTTTTCACCTTTCAGCTCATAACGTGCGCCATTGATTGTTACATAGTTTTCGCCATCACTTTTTCCATAAAGTAATTTTGTCTTGTAAAATTTATTTATATTTTTTTTATTTACAGCAGTATATGATACCCAGCTTTCATCAGCAATATTTAAGGTATCGTCAAAATTAATTGTATTAGGGACAAATCCATAACCAGAAATCCCTAATTTATGATTGACGGGTGGGTTATTTATTAAATTATAGGTAGTCCAACCATCGAAGGAATGAATAATTGTTTTTCTAAACCCCGCTACAATAGAAGTAATAGGTACAAATCCTACTCCAAAGCCACCAAAGCTTTCCTGCATGCAGCTTCGTAAATCTTGGGTAATTAAATCACCCTCTATCATTGAATCACCAAAATAAGCGATGCGTGTTTTATGTTTTTGTGTTTTTGTTGCATTTAATGATTGAAAAAAATAAGCCATGGAAGATGCCGTGTCTGAATTATAATCTATAATTGATGTTGAATTTTGCAGTGCAGGATTAGAGAGGGGAGGGGTACCTTTATTATTATTTAAATATTTAGGTGAATTTAATGCCTGTAAAGAATTTTCATTTATTTTTTTAAATATTTGAATATCAGAAAGCATTTCAACTTTTCTTGTTTTTACACCCTTTATTGTAAATTGAGTGTCAGAAAATGAAGCAATAATTAATAGTGTTGTAACAATCAGCACCATTAAAAAAGGTTGAGAATGCCTGTTTTTTTGATTCATAGATTATAATACGATATTGATTGTAAAGATAGCAATTGATAATGACATTTTAATTTAGATAAATAATTATTTCTGTTTCAATAAGTGAAGTTTTCGAAATAACTCCCGCAAATTAAATGGTTCAAAAACTGTGTGTTTTTCTTTTATCTTGCTACAAAAGAAACAAAAAATAAAGAGCAAACGATTCCTCCCTGCCTGCAAACCTGCATGGAGTTTGTTCATTCCTCACGTGCGTTTTCATAAGGGTTTTTTTTGAAAAAAAAATGAAATCATCTGTTTTTATTTATATATCTGTTTTGTTGAAATTATTTTGAAAGTTTTACTAAAATTTATAATACATAAATTATAATATGTATTTTTCTTTTAATTTTCTTAATATTATCATCATAAAATTTCAGATATTGTATTTAATAAATATTCTAATTTCATAATTAATTTAAAATGAAAATAAATAATTTGTTTTTTTTATTTACTATTAATGCTTTTTTGTTTGTTGTAATCACAATACATTTTTCATGTAAAAATATATCTAATAAAAACAAAACATTAATTTCAAATGATTCTATTGACAATATATCTTCCCTTCCGCCAGGTAATTATTCAGCAGGTTCTGTGGAAGTAAAAACATATGTTATCAATAATTCTGAAGGGAAATTAAAAGGCTGGGGATTTGATATTTATATTAATAATAAGAAAAGAATTCATCAGCCTAATATTCCAGCTGTGTCTGGTAATAAATCTTTTAAGTCGGAAGAGGATGCAAAAAAGACTGGTATGTTTATGGCAAATAAAATGCTCAAAGGGGAATCTTTTCCGACAATATTAATTAAGGAATTGGATAGTTTGGGTGTTTTATAATAGCGCTTGGCAAATAAAAATAAAAATGCAAGGTTATAACTTCAAATCCTTGGTAAGTGAAGTTTTCGAAATAACTCCCTCAAATTAAATGGTTCAAAAACTGTGTGTTTTTCTTTTGTCATGATACAATAGAAACAAAAAATCAAGAACAAACGATTCCTCCCCACCTGCAACCCTGCATCGCTTTTGTTCATTCCTCTCTCGCGTTTTCATAAGGCTATTTTTTGCAAAAAATGAAAGCCTCTGTTTTTATTAATATAGCTGTTTTGTCGAAATTATTTTGAAAGCATTACTAACAGATTTAGCAAAAATTATAATCTGAAAGGCGCGTAAGCCAGAAAAGGTAGCGGGGCTGTGTCAACTTGTGCTTGAGCCGATGACCTTTTCTTGAATTTTTTGTTACTTTTTGTTTCAAGACAAAAAGTAAAATGCTTAAAAGGACTAAGAATTCTATATCTTAGACGAAGGTAATTGGGTGCAAAACCCTGTTATTAGACTACCTAAATAGTAACGAATATTCATCTAATTCCTAAAACCTGAGTTCGACTCTAAAATCGGATCAATCACCTGTAAATCAAACTCAGGTCTATATTGAAGAGTAAATTATTGTCTGCCAGTAGGCAGCTATTGACAAATAATCATTTTGTTGGTTTTCCTAATTTTATCAACTGTTAAGGAATAGTAATAAATACCAGGTTTTAGATTTTTTTTATCAAATAAAACATAATTTACACCCTCAGCCATCCTTTTATTAATAAGTGTTTCAACTAATCGACCACATTCATCCCAAATTTGCAAATTTACATCTGATTTTTTATTCAATAGAAATTCAATTTTAGTTGATTGTGAAAAAGGGTTCGGATAATTAATTAAATCAAAATTGGAATTAGTTGCCAATATATCCTTAACAGTTACAATATCAATTACGCTTGTAATATTAGTTGAATAAATGCCATTAGAATGAGTAGCAATTATTACTAAACCGTCGGAAATTCTAGTTTCAATCATATCACAAACACCGTTGCCAATAGTATTTAAGCCTTGTTGGACCCATATTGTTGCTGTACCATTTAAACTATCGGTAGCATAAAGACCAGTAGAAGTAGCAGCTAAATAAACCACACCATCCGCTACAGGTAAAATACTTAGCCATCGTATGGAAGGTCCAGAACCGGAGCCGCTTGAATTTTGTTCTAAATTACCTGCACATTTGGCCCATGTTACTCCTGCATTGATAGAATAAAACATGCTATATACCCCATAGTTAGAAAATACAACTACTACTTTATCACCATCCGTGGGGTCTGTGGTAATGCAACTTACATAGCCTGATGCAGGAAATAAAGCCCCCGTAGTAGTAGAAGTAATATCAATAGGAGTAGGGGTTCCTATATTTGCATTATCTACACGAAAAATTTTCTTTTTATCTGTTCCATAATAAACCCGATTGAGTGGGGTTTTACAAGCAGTAACAGCAGTAATAATAGAGTTTGCTGAAGGTACTGAATCTATAAATTGAATCCAATTTGTACTAATTGAATCCCAGTTCCCAATAAGTGGGATGCCCGACAAATCATTGTTTCTCCATAAATACTTACCCCCAGCCAAATACATCAGATTATTATTATTTGGATCGAGCACAAATGGGTTAATAAATTCGGGTTTTTTAAGACCAATAGGGTCAATGCGAGTGAAAGCAGTTTTATTTCCATTAGCATCACAGGTGGCTTTTACCATTTTAGCATTTTGAATAGAAAAATAATAATTTGTTTGATTATCAGCAATAGCGCAATAAGAACCATCACCGCCATGTGCATGAAACCAAGGTGCTGTTGGTGAAGTGCTATTAATAAACCAGGTTCCATTGTCTTGCGTTCCGCCAATGATAATATTATTTCCTGGGGAAGCATGGTCAATTGCTACCGTATAAAACATGGTTGTTAAATACCCATTATTCAATGGCTGCCAAACTACAGTAGTGGCATTGTTATCATTAGTCTTAAAAACACCACCATCATTGGCACTAATCATAATATCTGGGTTGGAAGGTAAAAATTCAAGGCAATGTTGATCGGGATGATGATTAGCATATGAATTTACTACATGTAAGGCAGCACCATGCTCATAACCGCCTATAAAAGTGGTGTTAACAGAATCCTGAAAACCTGAAGTGGAGCGGTATAAGTTTGTACCACCAATAAATACTGTATTAGGGGAATTAGGTTTCACTCGAATAACCATATCGTAAGAACCCTGTACAGACCATTTATCAAATTGGCCCCCCGAGGCAGGTAAATTAATTGAAAGATCTTGCCATATTCCATTAGCACTATCGCCATTTCCAGAAATATAGGTGTATTTCCATAAGCTATTCCATTCAGGGTTTCCCAAATAGTTATAAGTTACCTTACCAAAATTTGGGGTATTGGCTAAAAAATATATTTCATTTTCGTTAGATGGATTTATGCCCATAGTAATTCTATTATAGGAAGTTGGAAAGTTAGCAGGTGTAATTTTGGTAAAGGAAGTACCATTATTAGATCGCCATATGCCTTTTTGTGCGCCATCATCGCTTAAAGTAGTATAAACTACCCCATTGGAAGTTACTGCTACATCAGTAAAATAAGAAGATCCACTTTGAACAGCTGTCCATGTTAAACCACCATTAACACTTCGCATGATGGCTTGGTAGATGGCGGCATAAATTTCGGTTATGGTATCGTTTGCAGACTTGTCAATTTGTAAGTTCCAAATTAATTGCCAGTTTGTTGTGAAAGAATGTGCCGCACCTACTGCTGTTGATGCGAGCGATTGCCAGGTTACACCACTATCGATGGAAGTGAAAATGCCATCACCAAAATAATAAGAACTACCACCACCAGCAGATGCTCCGTAGGCTTCTCCGCTGCCATAATACCAAACATTGGAATGAGCAGGTCGTTTATCTTGAACCAAGCAGGTGGCATTTTTTAATTGTGATTGCGTGTTGGTCATGTTCCATGTATTTCCACCATTAGTTGAAAGCCACATACCACCAGAACAAGAACCGGCTAAAAGTCTGTTTTCATTATTCACATCAATGCCAAAAGCTCTGGTTCGGCCACCAACATTCCAAGGCCCTCTGTTTACAATATTTAAAGCAGATCTATGGTCTATTGAATTAACTTGCACATCATTTGGTAAAGTGCTTGCGAAAGCTAATTCTTTTTGACGCATATTTTCAGGTATTCTCCCTGTTGATGGATCAGCTAAACGTCTGAGCTCCCAATTCATGCGCTCTTGCGCATCATTTTCCATTCCTTCTTTAGAACGTTGGTTATGAATATTATCAACATTAACATTACGAAAATTGAAAATTCCGAATGCAATTGTGGATAGGAGGAGAAAAATAGTAATATAAACTTTGAGAGTATTTTTCATGAAGAAAATGAATTAGTTATTTTTTAATAATGCTTTAGTAAAGTTTTCAAAATAAATTGCGCAAATTAAAATGGTTCAAAAACTGTGTGTTTTTCTTTTGTCTTGATACAAAAGAAACAAAAAATCAAGAGCAAACGATTCCTCCCCACCTGCAACCCTGCATCGCTTTTGTACCTTCCTCGCGCGCGTTTTCATAAGCATATTTTTTGCAAAAAAAATGAAATCATCTGTTTTTATTAATATATCTGTTTTGTCGAAATTGTTTTGAAAGCTATACTTAGTTATTTTTTAACAATGCCTTAGTAAAGTTTTTAAAATAAATTGCGCAAATT
>CAMBDK010000054.1 GCA_945865315.1 Chitinophaga pinensis
TCCAATTTTTAATAGTATCCTCCCAGTGATTTATCATTTGTAAAAAGTAAATTTATTGTTTTTTTTATTACATTATAGCACCTTACGGAAATGGTATCGTTCTTAAAAGTTGATTTTTTTTAAAAATTTAAGGACAAGATATTTTTACCATCCCATCATTAGGGTTATTCCCTTGCTGCGAGTCTAATAAAGTGCCTCCATTATAGGAACCACCACCGCCACCAAAAGCTGAATAATAATAATAAGAACCGTCAGTAGCACCACCAGAATATCCTCCTCCTCCTCCAGGTCCCCAATCATTTCCATAGTTATTAGGTTTTTGAGCAGACACTTATTTAGTTTTTTGTCTATTATCTTTAGTAGGTTATTACCACCTGACCATGACCTAATTGTACACCTTCGCTATTATCGCTGTCTGTTCCTCCATTGAAAGAGCCGCCTCCACCACCAGGTTCTTGAGAACCTCCATATCCGCCACCGCCACCACCAGAGTAGCCTCCTCCTCCTCCTCCTCCACAGTTCCAGGCGTAATTACTGCCCCCCCCCCATATCCACCATAGTAAGAAGAAGATCCGCCATATCCACCATTTGTAAAACTGGCCCCACCCGGAGCCATACAGCCACCACCTCCGTATGCGTCTGAGCCGTTTGTTCCGTCTCCTCCGGCACCTGGAGTTCCATTATAACCGCACGCCTCTCCACTACCCCCATCCCCAACCAGGCCACCACCACCACCTCCTGAACCTGCCGACCCTCCTCCTCCTCCACCTCCGTTACTGCCCCCACCACCAGACATGTAACCATAAGAAGTTCCACTGCCGGTTACAACACCAGGCATGCCTCCTGAACTACTACAGCCATTATCAGCACCACCACCGCCACCGCCAATTATTAGTGGATTATTGCTATTATCGGTAACAAAAGAGCCTCCTCCTCCTCCTCCTCGACTACCACCGCTTTCTCCCATTTGTCCGACTAAAATCTGTAACACCTGTCCGGGCGTAACTGTAAAGGTGCCTTTCATCCTTGCGCCAGCTCCTCCTTGATTTCCGCCTCCTTGTGCACCCCACACCTCAATAGTAACGCAAGTTACTCCACTAGGCACAGTCCAGCTCTGCATATTGCCATAAGGCCCGGTATGCGTATTATTAAATGTTGCTGTAGATGATCCCATTCCTCCAATTGTAATAGTCATTGAACTATTAGCTGTGCAGGAATTTCCATCCGTTACAGTTACTGTATAAGTTGTAGTGGAACTTGCTGATGACGAAGGGTTTGCAATAGTTGTGCTGGATAATGCTGTTGCAGGGCTCCAGGAATAAGTATAACTACCTGAGCCTCCTGCAGCTGTTGGGCTGCCACCAATAGTTCCATTACTTGAACATGAAAAAAACTGATTTGGTCCCGCGCTGGCACTAAGGTTTCTTGTAACTACAACAGTACTTGTAGCAGCACAGCTATTGGCATCCGTTGCTGTTACCGTATAAGTAGTGGTAGCTCCTGTACATAAGGCGGTAGGATTCGCAACAGTAAAACTGGATAGATCACCTGTAGGGCTCCATGCGTAAGTATACGTTGCATTACCGCCAGTAGCTGTTGGGCTGCCGCCAATTCCAGTACCTCCAAATTTATTTGCTCCGGCATTGGCTGTAATACTTGTAGTTATTGTTACTGCTAAGGAAGAAACCGCACTGGCATCACCACAGGTGTTGTTGGCAGTTACTGTTAAATTACCTGAAGTAGCATTACAGTTAAAATTTACAACAATACTGGAGGTACCTGTTCCTGAAGATATTGTTAAACCTGTTCCGCTATAGGCCCAGGTATAGGCGCTTGCTCCATTAACAGAGGCTATAAAATAGTTTGAAGATTGCTTACCGGGATTAACACTGGAAAGACCTGTAATGACGCCTGGTGTATTAGGGATAGGAGCCACACTTACAGCAAGACAGGTTTGTCCGCTGGTTTCACAGGCATTATTCGCATTCACACACACACTTCCTGAAATATTACCTAAGGTGGCACTTATTGAAGTAGTACCCTGCCCTGAATTTATGGTAGTTCCGGCAGGCACCGTCCAGGTATAAGAAGTAGCACCAGTTATAGCAGTTATGCTATAGGTACGCACTTGTCCGGTACAAAAAACAGTGGTTCCATTGCTAGTAATAGCACCAGGGTTTGGAAGTGCTTTGCTCATCGCAATCCAACAAGTGCCTGACCAATAGTTGAGTACCTTACAATCTAAGTTGTAAATCTGCAGCCCTATGGCGGGAGATGTAATAGCATCCCGCTGGTTGGTAGTCATTCGTGGAATAAGCAATCCCTTATTGGTGGAAGTAATATCTAAAGCCGAAGTAGCTGCAGGACTTGCAGTACCAATGCCTACAAAATCGCTACTAGCTGTTAATCTCACTACAGTTCCATCATCTGTCCATCCTCCTGCACCCCCTCCGGAGGAAGTGCCTCCATCTATAGCAGACCATGCAGTACCATCCCAATAATAAAACCCTTTCACTACATCGTTTGGTGCAGTACCTGCAGCAGCTTTATTAAATACCATGAGACCTGTTTCAGTAATGCCAGGAGCAGGGGATATAGGCGCACCACTATTGATAGCCGTTAGTTGCACACGCGGGATGAGGATACCTTTATCGTTATTAGGGCCTGCGTTAATATCTAATAATGCAGAAGGGTTAGGGTCGGTACCATTAATATTTATCCCAACGTTTTGTGCATAGCACTGCAATAAAAAAAATGTATTAAAAAAGTAAATTATGGAAAGAAAAAAAGTTTTAGTTTTCATAAACTGCAAATATTTAAATTATTATTTATTTATCGTTTCAGTTTTTTAATTTTAAACTAAGGCATTTATTTCACGAATTTAATTTTTTGTTCCTCTCAAAAGTTGCATTTATTAGTTGAATCCCAAAAGTTAAAAAAAACCTATTATTTATTTCATTTTATTGTTTTTAAAAATTAGAGTGTAAACTTTAATTTGGAAACGATATTTATTTTTTAGATATTATAAAATAATTTATAAATAAAAAGTGATCGTATTTTTAAAAACCCCTCATTCTCCTTAATTTTAATCGGATACAGGAATGTAATCTACCTAACAAATTTAATTAATAATATGCCGTAAATTTTATTAATTAGACGAATACGCTGTTTTTTTATTCAAATAAGGTTTTTAAATAGCTTAAAACATACTTAGTGGCGCCAGATTAACTTGTTTTTGTTATTGAAGGGGAATTATTTTTTCTGAGGAGCAAAAATTTTAAGCAAATAATTTATTAAATGAAAGGGGAAAATAATGATATCCGTCACCTATTAAAATTAGCAACAAAACATTTTATTTTTAGAAATACAGGACTAATATTTGCATTGTTTTTTCTGTACTCAAATAAATTTAAAATGTAAATAAATTTTTCTAAATGCTATTACAAGGGAATTTTTACTGGGGGGGCTTAGATATAAGCTTCGTTAATTGTTTTCTAACCAATTAATTGTTGTAAAATTAAATTTTAAATATTGTATTTTATAATTTCTAATGCTCTATATTCTTGTTTTAAATGTAAAATCTATATCAATAGGATGTTTTTCAGACGGAAAATTGGCTTGTAGAATTGGTGTATTATTCAATCGTTTACTAGGCTTCAGGTAAAATTATTTGTTGGGATTAACAAATTTCATTCAATTTCTGCTTTTAAACCTCTTTCCAATAAGGAAGTGCAATAAGGCTCAAGTTCTTTTAGAGAACCTTTTTTAACAGAACATTTACCCTTGAAATGAACTAAAAAAGTACATTGTTCGGCTTGTAAAATTTCGTGTTTGCATATTTTTATTAATGATTCTATAACAAATTCAAATGTATTAAAATCATCATCATAAAGTATAATTTGCCTGTCACCTATTTCCACTAAGTCAGTTTCACTGCTTGATTCAGATTTTGTATTTAAATCTTCTTTTTTCATATTGTAATTTTTTTATTTGCATCGTTTTATTTTATTGCTCTGGCTTCCTCAATAGAAATTTTCTGATTATTTCTAAATGCTACCACAAATGAACCTGTAATTTCTGCAGCAGCAACTTCAGCTTTCAATAAAACCGCTTCTTCATATGTATCTAAATTGCCAACAGTATAAATAGTTAAACCATCATTTTCTATGTAATTTTTAATTCCCTTAGTAGCAATTTTAAAAAATTTATTTGCTATATCTATAGGTACTTCTTCATAAAATGCGCCAATCTGAACTTTGAATATTATTCCGGAAGCATTAGTAGATTGTTCATTTAAATCATTTGTATTTTTTGATTTTTGAATCGCAACGCCATTTGTTGAATTTTGCAAGTTATTATTTATAGGTTGATTGGTATTACTACCATTAGAAATTTGATCAGATCCCTTAGAAAAAACAGGTAATTTATTAAGATTGTTTTCTTTTGAGAAAACAGCAATACCTTGCTTTTCAATTTGTTTAGCTTCAGCAATTGAAATTCTTTTCCCATTATAATAAGCTGTAACAAATGCATCTTTAACTCCTATATCATTTATCATTTCTGTAGCTTCTGTGGCACGCGATACACTATTGTATATGCCTGTATAATAACGCAAATAACCATTATTAGCAACAGAAGTATACAATGGTTTCAAATTATATAATTTCCCAACCATAATTGGTTGAGAAAAAACACCCACCTGAACAGTATAAAATAAACCATCTACAGAAGATATGTCCTCTGTTTTTTGGTTAACAACAGGCTCATTTATAGTTTTATTAATCATTTCCTGATTTACATTTTCAAATGGTTTTTCACCAGCATCATTTATTTTTAAAACCGAAGAAGGGACTCCAACAGCCATAGCATAAGCATCGTTTATTGGGATACGTTTACCATTATAAAATGCAACAATAAATGCATCTTTATATCCTAAATTAATTATTTTATTTTTTATTTTTTCTGCTGTTGTAAATTTGGCAAAAATACCAGCTGTATATCTAATAAATCCTTTGGAAGTTGTTTCACCAGTAATTGGACTTATTCCTTGAAATAGATCTTGTGGTATGGGTTTTCTAAATGCCCCAATTTGAACTTTAAAAATGATGCCGTCGGGAATTTTTTCATTAATAGGAATTGGGTTAGCTACTGAATAAGCATTATTTGTTTTCTGTTCAAAGGCTTCATTAGTGGCTAATTTCACTTCACTTTTGGAAAACAAATCTTTATCATTTGAGGATATTAAAGGCTCATTTATTTTATTATTTTCATTGAGTTCTATATTTAATTTAGAGTTGAATGTTTCATTTTCTTTATTATTTTCTTTTTCCGAAATTGGATTACTATTAGACGAGTTGTTTACAGCCGAACTAACATTTTTAGCGGTTGGTAAATTTGAATTTGTTTTATTGTTGGAAACATTGTCATTTTGCTTTACAGCAGAAGATGCTGTAATTGGATTGTAATTTTGATAAATATCCAAGGATTCTCTTTGTTTCTCTAAAGCCTTTATTTCATTAACTGCAGCAGCTTCAAATTCTTTTTCTTTTGAAGGATAGGATTCATCTGCGTCGGCTTTCATTCTTTCTTTCTTTGCAGCATCAAAATATTTAATTGCCTCATCATTCATTAATTCCGCTTTTAAAAATTCAGATTCATTATTTGATGAAAATTTATTTAAAAATTGATTTATATTTTTTTGATTTGCTTTGTATTCATTTAAATTAGTTAAAGCCATTAATTGAAAAGCTTGAATTTTTTTATCTTGCGCTTCTTTTGTTAATTCTTCCGATTGGATATAAATTGTATTTTTGGTTTCAATGTTTTTTTGTTTCGCTGCTTCCGCCTTTAATACAAGCGATAGCGATAGTTTTTCGGCTGCCTCCTTATTTAGTAAATCTATTTTTATTTTATTTTCTTTTGCACCCGGTTCTTTATATACTAGGTTCTTCTCATTAGCGTTATTATTTGTGGAGGGATCAAAATTTATTTTAGAAGCCTCGATCGCTGAGGCATTATCATTAGGAGGGAATTTGTAGTTAGTTGCAGCGGCATCATTTTTATTGTTATTTTTATCAGTAGCTGCAAAGGCGGTAGTAGCATTCGGATTGAATTTTTTATAAATATCGTAAGATTCTTTTTGTTTTTCCAAAGCCATCATTTCATTATCTAGCGCAGCCTCAAATGCCTCCGACTTTGGGTATGGATCCGAAATTTTATTTGCTTTTTTTCTTTGCACTTTTCCTGCTTCAAAATATCTTGTAGATTCATCACTTAATAAATCAGCCTTTGAAATTTCCGGATAATTATTTGCCGAAGTAATTTTAGCTAATTCTTCAATTTTATTTTTATTGAAATCAAATTCTATTTTATTAGCATTGGTAAATAGTTCCGCCGCTAATATTCTTTTATCTTGCGATCGTTTCACTAAAAGTTTCCCTTGCTTCGCTCTTTCCTTTTTAGTTATGTTGCTAGTTTTATCAACAGTTTCAAATTGATAAACAATAGACTGTGCCATTAAATCATCCGCTTGGTCATTAAGTAATTTAGCCTTAGCATACAATTCATTTGCAGCAGAATCAGTATATACGTATGTGTTTTCTTTTTTAATAAGTTCCTTATAGCTAACTACCTCTTCGTTTCCAGTTTCAGCAGTTTCAATATTATTTTCTGTTGTTGTTTTTGAAGCACCATTTGTGATACTTGTATTTTGTTTTTGTTGATTTCCAATTTCAGATTCAGCTGTATTTTCATCAGTTATCAATTTGCTTTCTTTTGCAATATCTACTAAACCATTAGTTTTTGTTACATCTTTATTTGTCTCATCTTGTTTTATTGTATTGTTTGAAGAAACTGCTTCCGAATTAGCATTGGAAGGATTGTAATTTAAAAAAAGTTCGGCAGATTTTTTTTGTTTTTCAATAGCAATAAATTCATTTTTATTGGCATCCTTTAAAAGTTTTTCTTTTTCATTAATTGATTTTGTAGTATCGGCGCTCTTAATTAACTTTTTAGCTTTTTCATAATATATAAAAGCTTCATCATTCAACATATCGGCCCTCGATATCTCATCTGAATTACTATTTGAATATGTTTTAGATAATTTATCTAATTGAATTTTATTATTATTGTATTCTATCTGGTTAACTTTCCCATTAAGCTGAGCAGATTGAATTTTCTTTTCTTTCGACTGCAGCAATATTTCATTAGACTGCTCTAAAAGCAACTTTTTTTGGTCGGGATTTGTCTGATTATTTGCCTTTACTTTTAGTTCAAGAGCATAAACCTCCAATGTATCAGCTTGTTTGTCAAGTGTTTTTGCTGCTGAGGTTTCTTTTGTTGAATTAGAGGAAGCGATTACCCTATCAGGTGAATTAGCTGCAGGCTCCTTAATGCTATTAACCCTAGCCATAGATTGATCTGCTTGTAATTGTTTTTCTTTCGAACTGTTTTCGGCATCGCTAATTTTTTTTGTGAGTATGGCTTTCATTTCAGAATCTGAACTTGCTTCTAGATCTATCTTTTGTTTTACAACATCTGCATTTATTGCCTCCGACCATTTTTGAAGGACATTGGATTTTTCCTGTTCTCTTTCTTTTTCATTTTCAATTTTTTCAACAGTAGCCAGTTCATTTATATATTTTTTATTAATATCCGAATATATTTTTGAGCTGGTATTAGGCTTGTTGTCCTTATTAGCAATATCATCGTTATTTGTATTTTCATTTATAGTATTTAACGAAACAGTTTCTTCTGATTTATTCTGTAAAGGCAATGTTGGCGATGGTTTTACATTATTTGAGTTTTCTACTTTTACGATGCTTTGCTGTGCTTTATCCTGTTTTTCTTTCGAACTAATTTCCGCATCATTTATTTTTTTAGCAATAATCGCCTTCATTTCAGAGTCTGGTGTGGAAATATAATTTTCTTTTAGCTTTAATATGTTATCATCAATTATTTCCGACCATTTTTTATAAATAGCAGCTTTTTCTTTCTCCCTCTCGTTTTCATTTGTATTATTATCTATTGCTGATAATTCAGCAGTATATTGTTTATCAATATCAATTAATTCTTTTGATATTTTATTTGTAGTATTGGGCGAAGGCACATTTGTAATTTGATTGTCGGAGGAAAGACTATTGGATGCAATATTATTTTGTTCATTTTTAATTTTCAATGAATTTACCTGTAATTCTAATTTTTTTTCATCTACCGACGCCACACTGGCAGCTGCTGTTTGGCTAGTGCTTGTTTTAGACTGATCAACAACAGTGTTAGCTAATTCGTTTTCTTTCTTTATTACATTATAATCATTTTGTAGTTTGACTGTTTTTATTTCATTTTGTTCAAATTCTTTTTGTTTAGCTGTGTTTTCAAGCACCAGCTCAGCTATTTGATTGTTTAATCCTTGTTTAATTTGTTCTTTCTTAGTTTTTTCAGCTTCTATTTTTAAATCGCTGATAATGGTTTCATTATCAGAAATTTCTTGTTTTAAGTCACCCGATAATTTAATAACTGCTGCCAATTCTCTTTTTTTATAGTCCTCTTCTTTCTTATAGGTATTTAAAACCGGGAAACGATCCGCATTACTAATGCTCAATGCATCTAATCGCTTTTCCAATTCTTCTAGTTTTACAAGCGCTTCGGTGGAGTTTTTGGAATTTACAGCTGCTTCTAAACCTTCCGCATATTGTTTCGCCAAATTAGCCTCTTCGCGCTTTGCATCAGCTGTTGCGTCAATTTTTTTTGCAAGATTAAATGATATCACTGTTTCTTCATTTAGTTTTTCAGCTTCTTTATTTACGGCATTAGCTTCATCTGTTAAGGCCTGTTTTTTTATATTGTCGTCTGTTTTCGCTGCTTCCGCCATTAAAGTTGCAGCTTCTTGTACTTTTTTCTGTCCTAGTTCATTTTTTTTATTAGCAAAACTCATAGCAATATCAGCCTGTTCACGTGCAGTAGTTGCTTCTGTATCAATAACATTTGCATCCTGATAAGCAATTTTTATAATGTCATCATTACTTAATTTTGTATTTGTTTTGCCTGTTTTGCTTAGCTGTTCCGAGGAGGATTCGTTATTTTGTTGTGATAATGCAATTTCTTTATTTTCTATATTTTCTTGTTTTGCAATTTCATTTAAATTAACATCCATTGCAGGCGTTACATTCAATTTCGACTTTTCTTTAATTACATTAATAGCAAGAATATAATTGGAATCAGAATTAGCCTCTTCAAACATATTTTTGATAAACAACTTTTCAGTATGCAATTCATAACTTATTTCTTGTTTTAATGGCTTGAACTCTTTTTGAATGGGAACATTAACTATTTCTGATTGGGTAGCAAAATCCGACGATTCAATTGTATATAAAAAACTACCAGCATTTGGTAATTTAATTTCGTATGCTCCGTTTGCCTTTGCATTAAAAAGGCCTATAATAGTATTGTCGCTTACATTTTTAATAGTTATTTTTAAATTTAAATTCTGAGCATTGCGATTTTTTACTACTGAACCTTTAATTATAATAAAATCAATAGGTTTGCGATCAACGTTGATATGATATACTGCTATTTTACCAGCTACACTTGAACGTGCAGAGGCGAAAAAAGCTTTCCTTTCGTCAGCATTACTTACATATAAAATATCATCATCAGGGGTATTAATAGGGAAATCCATATTGATAGGTGGATCCCAAGCATTTGTAGTTTCATTAAATATTGATTTAAATATATCGTAGCCCCCCATCGAATTATGTCCTTTCGAACTAAAGTACATCACCTTACCATTAGGATGCAGAAAGGGATAATCCTCATCGTATGCCGTATTAATTGCATTACTAAGTATTTGCGGCTTACTCCATTCTCCTGTTGGTGTTTTTTTCATCTGGAAAATATCTTTGCCACGCTGCTCATTATCGCCATAACTTGAAAAATAAATTAGGCTGCTATTGGTAGCAAGATACAGGATAGATTTTTCATTTTTCTTCTTGTCGAGGGCTGTTCTAAATTCTTTTTCATCTGGTTTTACTAATAGTTTCCCGCCTATTTCAGAAACAGCGTAGCTGCGGAAAAAGTCATCTCTGCCAACTTCTGTTTTTTCTATTACAGGCAAATCACTTAAATTACGGAGTAACTTTTTACCGTTATTGCACATCTCTATTTGCCTGTCTACCTGCAACCTGTCAATTTTTGCAGAGGAGGCAATTTTTTTATATGCCTGGTATTGTGCAATAGCTTCATCAAACCTGTAATTAAGATGATACGCCTTTGCCAAATAAAAAAAAGATTCTTTTTCTACATCTTTGTTTTTTGTGGCAAACTCAAGGAATGTAATAGCTCTTTCTTTTTCGTCGCTGGCAAATAGCATACATACCCCTAACCGAAAATTATAGTTGGGATCTTTTCTATAAAGACTTAATAATTGCGAGTATAAAGGATACGCCTTTTCAAAATCTTCCTCATTAAATAATTTTGCTGCTTGTTTTTTAAATTCCTCTTCTGAGGCAAAATCGTTTTGGGCATTAAGTATTGGGATACTTAAACTAAATAGAAGAAATAAAAAGTAAATTATTTTAAAATGCTTATTCATATAATATAATTCCAGTATAAACTAAGCAATATAAATTTTTAATATTTTAAAGCATCCGAATTTAATTGTTCTTACGAATCTTTCACTCGAAGCTTCCGTGTATAAAAAATACAGTAAAATTGATTTTCTATTAACTGATAGCAACTATTTTACTAAAAAAACAAAATCGAAATTTGCATAAATTTTTGGGCGTTGCCTAAACGGACAAATTTAAGATTTTTTTTATTGTTAAGATGCCATAATTATGAAAATATCATAATTCTTTAAAACATTAAAATAATTCTATCAAAATGCCGTTTTCAGATCTATTTATATATTTGCAAAATGAATTTATTGAAAATGTTTTTATATGGGTCGCTTTTGACTCTTTTTATTGTTTCATCTTGCAAAAAAGATAAACTGATTTCGGACGCCAATGGCAAACTGTCTTTTTCTACTGACGAAGTTTTATTCGACACAGTTTTTACTACTGTTGGATCTACCACTAAAGTTTTTAAAATTTACAATACCTTCAAGGAAAGAATCAATGTTTCAAAAATATTTTTAGCCCTGGGAAGTAATTCTCAATTCCGATTAAATGTTGACGGTTTATCTTCTGCAACACATAGTAACATTGAAATTGAAGGTGGGGATAGTTTGTTCTTGTTCGTTCAAGTTACCGTAAATCCAACTGGATTAAATTCTCCTTTGCTAATAAAGGATTCTATCATTTTTGAAACTAATGGTAACATCCAACATGTTAAACTTACTGCGGTTGGACAGGATGTTTATTTGCATAAGCCAGATCATTTTTCTACCACAGGCTTCCCACCGTATTCAATTATTGATTGTGATGCTATATGGGTAAATGATAAACCTCATTTAATCTTTGGATATGCAGTTGTTGACGATGGTTGTAAATTAACAATAAAAGAAGGAACGCGTGTTTATTTAAATAATAAAGCAATATTATGGGTTTACGATGGCGGCACATTGGTAGTAAATGGTTTGCCAAATAACAGGGTTACTTTTCAAGGTGCTCGCCTGGAAGCCGATTACAAAGAAATTCCAGGACAATGGGGTAAAATTTGGCTCTCGGCAGGCAGTAAGGATAATTTGATAGAGTGGGCTATTATTAAAAATGGCAGTATAGGTGTTCAGGCCGATACGCTTGGAGATTCGCCAAATCCTACCTTACAAATTAATAATACTATCATAAAAAATATGTCGGCAGCAGCAATTTTTGGACAGGGGAGCCATATAAGTAGCTATAACTGTGTGTTTGCTAATTGTGTAGAATATGTGGCAGCACTTACCATTGGTGGTAAATATAAATTTGAACATTGCACTTTTGCTAATTACTGGAATAGCGGCAATCAGCGCACTGCTCCACTATTGGCATTAAACAACTATTATGTTGATTTCACAGGCACTACCCAAATAAGAGATTTAGATAGTGCTTATTTTGGCAATTGTATTATGCATGGAAGTTTAGAGGAAGAGCTAGGCTTAGATTCATCAACATTAGGGGGTGTTTTTAATTTTAAATTTGATCACTGCCTTATAAAAACGATATTGAATATTAGCAATAATAACCATTATAATACGGTTTATCAAAATATCGATCCTGATTTTAAAGATATAAGTATAAATGATTTCCAATTGAAATCCACCTCTTTTGCTATTGATAAAGGCAATACATCTATTTTTATTGCTAAAGATTTAAATGATAACGATCGCCCTAATCCAACTTCATCAATTCCAGAATTAGGTGCCTACGAATTTTATTGAAGCTGTGGTTTTTACTAATCCGATTTTTTTCTAGGATTGTTTCACAAATATTAATCTGTAATTTCGCTTTTTGTAAATTATTGATATTTGTATTGAAGGATTAGTGATAGGGTGAAGGATAAGTTTTGTCTAAATTGTTTTTAATATTACAAAGCCCATTTCCAAGGAGCATTTCTTGTTTTTTTAGTTTAAATAATTCAAATTAATATTATTAATATTATGATATAATTCCGCCTTATTTTTTTTAATTTAAGCTTCAAAATAAAATAAAATGAATGAAATAGAAAAGTTGCCAACATTGAATGCCGTTGAAATTCGTGTTTTAGGGTCTTTAATAGAAAAATGCAAAACTACACCGGATTATTATCCAATGACTCTAAACTCACTTGCTGCTGCATGCAATCAGAAATCATCGCGTAAGCCTGTTGTAGAGTATGATGACGAAACTATTGTGATAGCATTAAATTCATTGAAGAAAATGGGACTAATAGCTAACGCTACTGGTGGCACCAGCCGCTCAATAAAATACAAACATAACTTCACACTTGTTTTTACATTAACAAGCGCTGAGGTAGCAGTGTTGTGCTTATTGTTTTTAAGAGGGTTTCAAACGGCTGGTGAAATAAATACTAATTCTGCCAGATTATATGAATTTGAATCCATTGATGAGGTAAATGCTGTTATTGAAAAACTTGCAAATGACTCATTGCCATTAGTAAAACAATTACAAAAGCGCTTTGGTCAAAAGGAAGTTCGTTATACTCACTTATTAGGTGAAACTTTTGAATTTGAAGCTGAAGAGCTACCTAGTGAACCTGCTCGTAAATCAGTAAATGAATTGGAAGCTAGAATTTCGATTCTTGAAGGAGAAATGATTATTATGAAGGAATCATTCGGAAAACTAATGAAAGAATTAATGGGTTAGTTTTTTTAGTAGCGATATTTTTTAAACCCCCAAGCTTTTTGGCCTCATTGTCTTATTCTGCTAATAGTTAAATAAAAAACTATCCCTCAATGGATGCCAATGAAAATAAAGTTTAATGGTAATGAAAGATTTTTTTAATTAACTCAAAGATAACTCGAGGTAATTAAATTCTTTTTCTCGTTTTTTAATGTTAAGGAAACGCTTGCTTATTTATCTAAATCTTCAAAGTTTACATCCGAAAATGTAGTGTCCTTTTTTGGAGTTGTACTTGTTGCATTTGTTTCTGATGGAGAATTGGATAAATCCTCTTCAAATACTGGAGCTATAGACTTAATATGAGCAATCGCTTCATTATAACCTTCGGTAAATTTCTCGAAATCCTCTTTGTATAAAAACAATTTATGCTTTTCATAGAAAAATTTCCCGTCGTCACCAAAACGCTTTTTACTTTCTGTAATTGTTAAATAATAATCATTTCCTTTTGTGCTTTTCACATCAAAGAAATAGGTTCTTTTTCCAGCTCTTACTGCTTTTGAGAAAATTTCTTCTCTATCTTCACCATTTTTTTCAAATCGTTCTTCCATACTAGAAAAATATTATTTTAAAAATTTATTTTAAATTAAAGGGCAAATATTTTAATTTTTAAAATATAAAACAAGATTTGTTGATAACTTTTTATTAGTAAAATATTGTTCTAGTAATTAGGAATAAGCCTTAATTTCTTTTTCTAATTGCTGTAATTTAAAAAGTTTAAAATAAGTTCCTTTTTTATTAATTAAATCACTGTGGTTCCCTTGTTCTATTATTTGACCGCCATCCAGCACAATAATTATGTCGGCATCCATTACTGAACTTACCCGATGACTAATAATTATAGTTGTTTTGCCATGCATTATTTTTTTAAAATTATTGAGTATTTTATCTTCTGTTTCGGTATCAATAGCTGATAGGCAATCATCTAAGATTAATAATTGAGGTTTTTTAATTATAGCCCTGGCGATAGAAATACGCTGTTTCTGACCTCCCGATAGGGTTACGCCTCGCTCACCAACTATTGTTTCAAATTTTAAAGGGAAATCCATAATGTTTGAATAAATAGCAGCATCTTTTGCAGCCTCCTCTATAATTGTATCGTCATAATTATCTAATGAAAAACTTATATTGTTTTTTATTGTGTCCGAAAATAAAAATACTTCTTGTGGCACATAACCAATTTCTGAACGTATTCCATGCAGATTAATCTTTTTAATGTTATTACCGTTGATTAAAATTTCTCCTGTATCTGCATCATATAATCTGCAAATTAAATTTGCGATTGTTGATTTTCCTGAACCTGTTCGCCCAATAATTGCAACAGAACTGGATTTTTTTACGCTGAATGAAATATCTTTAAGGGCTTGAATACCAGAATCGGGATAGGTAAAATTTACATTTTTGAATTCAATATCTCCCATTAAATTTGTATTGCTTTCAATGGAGTTTTTAATTTCAAATGGTATTTCTAAAAATTTATTGATACGATTTTGTGATACAGCAGCGCGCTGAATGAGTGATGTTACCCAACCTAAAGATGCGATGGGCCATGTTAATGCATTAACATATAATACAAATTCTAGGATATTGCCATAGCTTATTTTTTCTTCTATAGCAAGCATTCCTCCTTTATATACTATAAAAACAGTACTAAATCCTATTAACAATATCATAATTGGTTGAAACAAGGATTCTGTTTTTACTAATCCCATAGATAGTTTTCTGTATTCAATACTGTGTAATTCAAATTCATCAACAGCATGCTTTTCTCGTCCATAAGCTTTTAAAACCCTTATACCTGAGAATGCTTCCTGTGCTTGCGTTGTAATTTTCGATAATTGCTCTTGAATTAGTGTACCTTTTGTATTAATGATGTTACTTACTATATAAATAGCTATTGCTAATACAGGCAAGGGTAAAAGCACATAAATGGTAAGGTCGTAATTTACACTTAACATCGCTGTTATAATCAATATAAATCGAAAAAAAGAATTTAATAGATACATTACTGCCGGTCCTAAATACATCCTTACCCTGCCTACATCCTCACTTATCCTATTCATCAAATCGCCTGTATTGTTGCGTTTGTAAAAGGCAGTATCTAATTGCTGATATTTTGCATATATCTCATTTTTTAAGTCGAACTCAATCAATCTTGACATAACAATAATTGTTTGTCGGGTAAAAAATAAAAATACCCCACTCAAAATTGCTAAGCCAATTATTATTGCTGCATATTGCAATAAATGATTTAGTATAAAATCATTATCCTTATTGCTACTATTGCTATTGATAAAATCGACGGCTTTTCTGGCGTAAATAAAACTATCTATTGCAAAATAATTGGAAATGCCAATAAAAAAAATGCCTAATAATAGACGCCATTTATATTTTAAAAAATATTTGTTTAAATAATTTAGCGATTTCATTTTTTGTTCTGTTTTTTATTTATTATTTCTTAATGAATTTGACCCTTTTAGTATTTAAATAAATGCAATAATTTCATATGTTCCTAATACTTTTTCTTATATAAACCTATTGGCATTAGATTTTTTTATATAAATTATTCAAGATACTTTTAGACAGCATATAATTAAATCCTTATGTCAATCAGCCGCAATTTTCTACTGGCTCGAAATGACAATGCATGCAGTAATTTCGAGCTTGTAAAGAAAATTGTATGTCAGCATTTTAATTCTCAATTTTTTTGTAAAGATTACAATGAACTTTAACTTTTATAAAGTCTATAAATATGATATTTTTATTTCTTTTTATTATATTATAAAATTTAATTATCTAATGTAATATCATAAAAGGAATAAATTATATTTATGGTTTATAATGTAAAAAGACAAAATAGTTATCTTTTATATCATTTTTTTTATGAATGCTCCCACCGACTAATTTATCTCCTAGAATTGTCAAATGTAACTAAATTATTGATAATCAAAAACTAACAAATTTATTAAGCCAATAAAAAAATCAGATATTTGATGGTTTTGAAAAAAAAATTAGCAATTCAAATTGATTTTTGCGCCAACTCAGAAATTAAATTAATTTTGTGCCCACAATTGCAATCTAAAGCTTACAAATTATTAGTTTATTAAAACTTAATATAGTAAATAATATTTTTAAAATATAATAATGATAGAAGTTTTAGATATTAAAAATTCATCATTGGCCGAAAATCCTGTGATTGCTCAAATGTCATTGAACAACCATGAGCAGGTGTTGTTTTGTAATGATAATGAATTAGGATTGAAAGCAATAATTGCGATCCATAATACTGTACTTGGCCCAAGTTTAGGTGGTACTCGCATGTGGCCTTATAAAAATGAAATGGAAGCGCTAACAGATGTCTTGCGCCTTTCCCGCGGTATGACTTACAAATCTTCATTAGCTGGTTTAAACCTAGGTGGCGGTAAAGCAATAATTATTGGGGATTCTAAAACCCAGAAAAACGAAGCTTTAATGCGTCGATTCGGAAAATTTATTAACAGCTTGTCGGGTAAATATATTACGGCTGAAGATGTTGGGATGAGTACAAAGGACATGGAGTATATTAAAATGGAAACAGATTATGTTACTGGTTTGCCCGAAAATATGGGTGGTAGTGGCGATCCATCACCTATTACTGCATACGGTGTTTACATTGCAATGAAAGCTTCCGCTCATGAAAAATGGGGCCACGATAGTTTAGCAGGAAAAAAAATTGTAGTGCAAGGTATTGGTAACGTTGGTGAAAGTCTTGTTAAATATTTGGTTAAAGATGACGCGAAAGTATTTATCAACGATATTAATGAAAAAAGATTAAAGTCTGTTGCAAATGAAACTGGTGCCGAAGTTATTGCTGCTGAAAATGTTTATACCATAGATATGGATATTTATGCTCCATGTGCGCTAGGGGCAACTGTAAATACCGATACTTTAAATAAATTAAAATGTTCAATCATTTGTGGATCGGCAAATAATCAGCTGGCGGATGAAAACATACATGGCAAAATGGTAATTGAAAAGGACATTTTATATGCCCCCGATTTTGTTGTGAATGCTGGTGGAATTATTAATGTGTATTATGAACTTGAGGGTTATAATCGTGAACGTTCCCTTGCACACGCCGAAAAAATTTATCAAACAACACTAAATATATTTAAAGTTGCTAAGGAACAAAACATTCCAACTTTCATGGCTGCTAATAACATTGCTGAAAAACGTATTATTGACATTGGAAAAGTTAAACTTAGTTTTTAAATTTCAATTTTTAAAACCTTTTGCTTGTTAAATCTTTTATTACTTATCAATTTGTATTAAATTCTGTGTTTGTATATGTTAAATAGAAGATATTTAAGAATAAAAGTAATGCAAGCTTTATATGCATTTTTTCAATCCAATAATAAGGATTTGCCGCTAGGTGAAAAAGATTTATTTAGTGGAATTGAAAAAATTTACAACTTGTACATTCATCAATTAGCATTTTTTATTGAATTGAATCATGTAGCTATTATATTGAGCGAAGAAGCTAAAAACAAAAGACTTCCTACTAGTAATGATTTAAATCCCAATTTGAAATTTATAAATAATAAATTTATTTTGCAGCTTATTGATAACATTCATTTAAAGCGAGAAATGAATAATCGCAAAATTTCTTGGACAAATGAATTTGAGTTAGTGAAAAAAATATTTAACAATATAAAGGCGACTAAAGAATATGAAGATTATATGGAAAATAGCGACGATTCATATAATACAGATCTGCTTTTCATACTCCATGTTTTTAAAGAGCAAATGGCTGATTACGAAATTCTCAATCATTTTTATGAAGAGAAAAGCTTGCATTGGGGGGATGATATTTATATTGTAAATCCAATGGTTGTAAAAACAATCGAATCTTTTAAGGAAAATTCAAAATTAGAATTTCCTCTTTTACCACTTTATAAAGATTTGGAAGAAGATGTTCAGTTTGTAAAGGACCTTTTTCGTCAAACTGTTATTAAAGAAGCGGAAACTAAAAAATTAATTGCTGAAAAAACAAAAAATTGGGAGGTGGACCGTATCGCAATGATGGATGTTTTGCTGATGCAAATGGCAATTACTGAAATACTTTTTTTTTCGAATATCCCAGTTAAAGTTTCATTAAATGAATTTATTGAAATATCAAAAATATATAGCACTCCTAAAAGTAAACTTTTTATAAATGGTATTTTGGATAAGATACTGTTCGATTTTAAAAAGGATAAGGTGCTCAATAAAATAGGACGAGGATTGATGGAATAAATAGAAATTTATTAATTCAACAATTTGTTTAGTTTTGTTTTATATTTTTATTTTAATTGACAATGGTTCGGTACTTTTTTAGCAGTCAGCGCTGAAGCCATCTAATATCATGCATTTTATTAACTCCAGCCTTAAGGCTGGGGTTACAATGAAATCTAATAAATTCAGAGACTTTAGTCTCTACTTTAAAAAACGATCGAACCATTAATTGAAAAAGATAATTTTATTTATATTGTATTGAAAAGTTCTTAATTATTTTTGATAAAAAACAAAATGAAGCCCAATCTAGTGTTAATTTTTTTGAAATTAGTTGTTTTCCTTTCCATCGCCGCAGCTTGTAATCCAGAGGTTAAAAGTGACGATGAGGCTAAAATTTCTACTGATGTGATTGATGTTCCTGCATCAGCCTCTGGTACCCCTGTTCAATTGGGTTCAGAACCTGCATTAAAAGTTTATGAAGAAAAACATGATTTTGGAAATGTTACACAGGGTGAAAAAGTTTCATTCTCTTTTTTATTTAAAAATACTGGTGGTTCAGATTTGGTAATTTCATCAGCCCATGGTAGTTGTGGATGTACCGTGCCCACATATCCAAAACAAGCTATTAAACCAGGACAAGAGGATAAAATTGATGTGATATTTGACAGCGAAGGGAAATCTGGAATTGTAGAAAAAACAATAACATTGCTTACTAATTGTAATCCTAGTAACAAAATATTAACTATTAGCGCATCCATTATTGTTCCAGAACAAAAATAATTAAATGATGTTTTCTTGCGTTATTTTGAAAATGTATAGTATAATAAAATTAAAATATATTAATTAAAAACAATCAAAAACTAAAAATTAAAACAATGAACACAACAAACATTTTATTAATGGCCGGAGGTACTCAAGCTGGATTAGGTCAATTTATTCCCTTAATTTTAATTATTGTGGTATTTTATTTTTTTATGATTCGTCCTC
>CAMBDK010000055.1 GCA_945865315.1 Chitinophaga pinensis
CCTGCATCGCGTTTTTTTATTCCTCACGCGCGTTTTCATAAGGATACTTTTTGAAAAAAATGAAATCAGCTGTTTTTATTAATAGATCTGTTTTGTCGAAATTGTTTTGAAAACTTTACTTAGCAGCGCATCAAAAAACAAAAACAGTATAAATAAATACCACTAATAAAACCTAGAGGTTCAATCAGGAAAGCCTTTGATAGAGCAGACTTTTAAAAACCAAAGGTTTTGAAATTAATAAGATCCTTATTTGCCGATTTTAATATTGGCAATAATAAAACTAATCAATTTTAAGGATTTTATTGGGGTCGTAGCTAGGTAATGGTTCTTTTTGGATGGAAAGAATAAAATGTGACAAGGTATCGTTAGCGCTATCTACATCATGCCACCTATCCATAAATTCAGATTTAGGAATATAGGCGTAATTGCCAAGGGTATATGGATCCATAAAATAAACGTTATTTTGATCGTAACCCACAGCTACTACATAGTGTCCTGCTTCCCATTCATTTTTCCAGTCTACATTTGTTTGACTTGTCCATGCTTGAATAAGAACCATTACCGGCTTATTATTATCAATATAGTTTTTTAGCTCATCAAAAGATGCATCTTCTTTCGTCTCTACATTAAAATCAAGTGAATTAGCAAATGAAACAATGTTTTCAACAGTAGTGCCAATAGTAGAATTCGACCCTAAAAGTTCTGCTAAATCGCCTTCGCCATATTCTATTCCATTATAATATAAAATAGATTGCAATGCCGCTGCTCCGCATGTATAACCCAAAGCTTGGCGGGTTAATGGAACCTTTATTAGTTTTTTTGTTTCATTTGCAATTACAGGCGCAGGAGTTTGTGTTTCGATGTCTTTTTTACATCCGCTGATTATTACCAGTGAAATTAATACAATGGATAAATATTTATATTTATTCATTTTATGTTTTTTTTGATTTTTTTTAAAGTTTAACGGATAAATTGCGAAATTTTTTTAAACTATATTATTGTAAAACCAGCTTCCCTTTATGAATGCTGATATTGTTTTTAGAGATGCGGTAAAAATAAATTCCATTAGATATTGTTTTCGCATCAATTAATATTGAATTAGAAAACGGGGGTATTGTTATTTCTTTAATAGAATTCCCATACATATCATACATAATAAATTCACATCGCTCGGATACCGGACTAGAAATTTTTAATGTTGCAAATTGGTTAAATGGGTTTGGGAATACAGAAAAAGTTTCATTAAAATTATTTTCTTTAATACCTGTAAAATTGACTGAAGTATAGGTTGCCGCCCAGCCTTGATCTGTTGCCGAACTGTTAGAAGTAAAGTGCACCTTCATGGCGCTGGAAGGTAGTGTGATTTCTTCCGGAATAGCATTGCCGCTATAGGAAGCTATCTGGGTAGGGGGAGAGCTTGAATAGTCGTAAATTTTCACAAAATCTTGGCCCCCTTCGGTGTTAAATGCATTAAATGTTAAAGTAATAGAACTTGTATTTACAGGCTGTATGATCCAAATGCAGTCCGCATTGTCGCTGTAGTTTGAGGCGCCGCTGCCGTCGTTAAGTGCTCCAGAAGATGCTGTAAGCGTATTAGATCCACTGCAATATTCAGGAGGAGCGATGCTCGAGGTATAGGATGCAGCCCACCCGGCATTTGTAATTGAATTATTGGAAGTGAATTCTACCAACATGGCACCTCCTGTATTTAATGTAACCGGCAATGGGTTGCTGTTTCCAGAAAATGAAGCAATTTGCATAGGAGGAGAAATTGAATTATCATAAACTTTTACAAAATCATAACCATCTTCAGTATTAAAAGAACTAAATGATAAGGTAATGGAAGCGGCTGCAGGAGGCTGAATTAGCCAAGTGCAATTAGAGTTATCGCTGTAGTTTAAGTTGTTGCTACCATCTGTAAATGCTCCTGAAGTAGAAGTTAATGTTGTGTTCCCATTACAAAATGTGGGCGGCGCTATTGTAGAAGTATAGGAAGCTGTCCAGCCTGCGCCCGAATAGCTGATATCCGAAGTGAATCGAAGAAGCATTGAACCCCCAGTAGAAGTAATAGTACCTGGGTTTGTTACATCACATACAGTGGCAATTAAATTAGATAATGTGTCGGTGCCGTCATAAACTAAAATTTTATCCGAACATTGGTAAAGTTCTAAGTCAAGTAAGGTGAAATTTAAACTTATACTTCCAGCCCCATTGGGTGAAATAAGCCAAAAACAATTTAAATTATCTTCGTAATTAGAATTTCCGCTGCCGTCACTAAATGATCCTGTAGTAGCATTTAATACTAAAGGGGTACCTAAACATTGCGCAAATATCGATTGAGAAAATATGGCAATTGTAAATATAAGTGTAAAAAATGTTTTCATAATTATTTGAAGGATTAGTTATGATTAGTACATTGCAATAAATCCTAAATTCTAACAGGGTGTTAAAATTTAGGATTTATTAAAAATATGTTTTTTAATTTACGGAACTAAAGCACAATCATTAATTGTATATTCAGTATTTAATTTGTTTTTAACTAATTTGTTGTTATAAACTGTTCTAACAACATATGAAAGTGGTACACCAGCCTTTAAGTCAGCAGATTTTGCCAGTTGAGTGGTAAGCGTGCTAAGTTGAGTAGCAGAAATTGCTGAAAATGTGCTAGCTGTAGAACCTCCAAGTGCAAGCACTTTAACGGATAAGTTTTCCAAAGAAGATAAATAATTTGTTTCAATTTCACCACTAACAGGCGCGTTGCTAAAAGAAAGATTAATAGCTGCATTTATTTTGATAGCAGAAGAAGTAGACTCAATTAGTAAATAAAAAACTCTTCCATAAGTAACATCAGAAACATAACAAGCTGGATTGTTTGGGCCAACATACTTAGCTAAATCCATTGGGGTTACAGAAGGGTCAAAAAAATCATCAAAAGATGTAGGGATATCGTAGCTCATTGTATAGAAAGACTGGTTTAATACAACTAAAAAATGATTAGCTTCATCTTCATTGGAAAACGACAGGTTAGATGCAGCAGTTACCGGAGTGATTTCTGCATTTAATCCTAAGGATAAGCTTAATTCTTCTTTGGTTTTAATCTCCTCATGCTGAAAAGTAAAACGCGCAGGCATTACTTTGTTGTTATCATTAATAATATCATTCAAGGCTTGTGTAATATGACTTTTCTTAACTTCGTTTACATTAACATAAACAGAGCCTGAACCATTAATTATATCAATAGATACTGTTCCGCCGCCTCTCTTAACAGCAATTACATCTGGTGTAGCGTTATTTAACGATGCCCCTTGTAATAAACTACCTGGGTATACTACAGAAACATTTGGGTCATACAAAGGGAACTCTTGGTTTCCTTGCAATACATTCCAAGTGCTGTTAGTGCAATTCCAATTTCCGCTATCAACAGGAACGGAGGAAGTAGAAATATTTGTTAGTATTTTGTGATTACTAAATGAATCAAACTCGCCACCAGAAGACAATACCTCCTCAAAAGAAACATCCTGACCAGGAGAAATGTCTTTTTTACAGGAACTCATTATAGAAACCCCTACTGTTAGTATAAAAACGCCAATAAATTTAAATTGTTTGTTCATGCGATTTTTTTTGTTTAGAGTTTGAAAAAAATTATATAAATTAAAATACTTCTGATTTTTTTAAAATAATGGCAAAATCTTTAAGAAAAATATATAATATTAGTCTTATTGGTATTATTATTAAAGATAAATTTAGTGGTATTACTAAGGAAACGGCTAGAAAAGAAAGGAGATATATGATTCATTTTTAGCGGTTTAAGGAACAAATGAATAAACATTTATTCTTTCTAGGTTTAACACTAATTTTATTTTTACGTGGCAAAGATAATAGGTTCTTTATTAAAAAGCAAATTTATTTTGTAATTTATCTAGATTGCCTCATTTTGAGACACGAAAATGGCGAAATTTTAACAATAGATAAATTGGTTTTTAATTCGATAATAATGCAGATTTGTTTAATAAATAAACACTTACATAGATAAAGCCGCTTAATTGTTTAGCTCTTTTCGCCTTTTAAATTCGTTAATACCTTCGTCCAACCAATTCACATATTTTTTAATGTCCGAATCGTAATGAACAGTTTCTTTTGTAAGTTGCTGTTCATTGTTATCAATTAAAATATATTGGGGTTGAGCATTTGTTTTATATAAATTTGTTTGAAAATAACTCCATTTGTTTCCTATGGTGTTAATTACGAAATCTCTTTTGCCAAGTTTTTTAATAGTTTTCTCACTTTCTGGCAGTTCTGTTTTGTCATCTACGTAAAGCGATACTAATACAACCTCATTGCGTATGCGCTTATCTACATCTGGGTGCGTCCATACTTGCGACTCCATTTTGCGGCAATTAACACACGCCCAGCCTGTAAAGTCTATCATTAATGGTTTGCCAGCTTTTTTGGCATAAGCCAATGCTTCATCGTAATCATGAAAACAGGGTAATTCATTAGGGCAGCTTTGGTGCGCGTTAGCATTTTCTGAGCTGTCTCCTGGTACATTTAAATTGGCCGCACTTTTGGAATTGCCAAAACCCTGAGGCGATTCACTATAAAAATCGGGAGGAGGAAATCCGCTAATTAGTTTTAATGGAGCCCCCCACAAACCAGGGATCAAATAAATTGTAAATGAAAAAGTTATAATGGCAAAAAATAGTCTAGTAACCGACAGGTTTGCTAATGGACTGTCATGGGATAATTTTATCCAGCCCATCAAATAAATACCCATCAAACCAAAAATAGCAATCCAGATAGCAATAAACACTTCTCTGGTAAGGATTCCAGCCTGCACAACTAAATCGGCATTGGAGGCAAATTTAAACGCAAGCGCCAATTCTAAAAACCCCAAAACTACTTTAACAGAATTTAACCAGCCGCCTGATTTAGGAAGGGTGTTTAACCATCCAGGGAAAGCGGCAAACAAACCAAAAGGGAGTGCTAATGCGAATGAAAAGCCAAACATCCCCCAAAAAGGGCCCTCTAAACCTCCATTAACGGCCGCATCCACCAAAAGTGTTCCAATGATAGGTCCCGTGCAGGAAAATGAAACTAAAGACAGGGTAAAAGCCATAAAGAATATACCTATTAATCCTCCTCTATCGCTTTGCGAGTCAATTTTATTTATAAAACCTGAAGGCAAAGTAATTTCAAAGGCCCCTAAAAAGGAAATAGCAAACACAATTAATAGGACAAAAAAGGCAAGGTTAAACCATACATTAGTTGAAAGGGCATTCAGGGCATCGGGGCCAAAAATTTTAGTGACACCCAGGCCTAAAAGAACATATATTATTATAATTGAAGTGCCATAAATAAGGGCATTGGAAATCCCTTTTGCTCTTGTTTTACTACTTTTAGTGAAAAAGCTTACCGTCATTGGAATCATAGGGAATACACAAGGGGTTAGTAATGCAGCGAGACCTCCTAAAAAACCAATTAGAAAAATTGACCACCAAGCTCTGGCTGGAGTGTTTGCTGCATTGTTATTTTTTAATAAATTTTCAGATGATGAGGTGTTTGTAGGCTTGATATTGGTTTTTGAATTGTCGCTACTTTGATTTAATGAATCTTCGGCAATATTATTTTGATTTGCATTATTATCAACAATACAATTAGAAGACCCTTCAACTTTAAAGTCGAAGTTGATTATTGAAGGCGGCAAACATTGAGTTTCATTACAAACCATAAACTCAAGGCTCCCTTTTATTTCAATAAGTTTATTTGTATTGATTTTTACTTTTTGAGTAAATATGGCTTCTTTTTCAAAAAAATACAGTTCGAAATTCCAAACAGGTTCAAACTTTTTAATTAATTTACTTTCAGATACCTTACCTATAAGCTGATAGTTTGAGTTTTTTGTAAATGTAAAAGAGCTGGGAATAGGACCTTCATCCCCGTATGATTTTTGGCCATATAAATGCCATCCCCCTTCAATTTTTGCTTTTATAATTAAGTTGTATTCACAATCACTTATTTTTTCACTTTTAAATACCCATTTAACAGGATCAAATATTTGAGCAGTAAGATTATTTATAAAAAAGGCTGTCAATATTGATAAAAGGGTGGTTTTTAAAATGTTTTTCATATACTTTTAGGGTTTGTTATTGACGTAACGTTAATTATAGTTGGAAATAATGGTTATTATTTTTATAATTTGTTTTATTATTAACTGAGGTTATTGGCTTTATTAATTATTTCTTTATGCATATTCAAAGGCAAAAAAGTAGTGTCCATTCTTTTTTTTAATAGCCTCATCTGGTTAAAAATAAAATATAAATTGTTTCAGATAAATAAATTCCACAGCGAAACTTTTTTTAAAGATATTTATATTATTTTAATTACGTATTTTTTTTAAAAAATAATGGTGATTTTTTTAAATAGATGATTATTATTTTAATTTATAGAGAGCATAAAATCGATCCTAATTAATAGAGGGAAGTCTTTTAAATAAGCCTCCATTTTTTTAGTTGCGCTTATTTAGGCCCCAAAGAAGCTTATTTCGAATAGTATTAAAGAAGTTTTGGTTTTCGAGTTTAACAATATTAAGATGGAAGTCTGCTTTCTTAAGTGTTATTTCAACCGACGAATCTACAATTTCACTTCGTGAATCAAGAGTTGCAAGGTAACTATTGCTTCTCGATTCTACCTTCAGATTAATTATATTGCTATCTGAAAGCACCAGTGGCCTTACATTTAAATTATGAGGCGCAATAGGGGTAATTACAAAGTTTTGTGAGCCTGGCATTATTAGTGGTCCTCCACAGCTTAATGAATACGCTGTAGACCCTGTAGGTGTTGCTATTATTAAACCATCGGCAAAGTAGGAGTTGAGAAAATCACCATTAATAAAAGTATGAATGGTAATCATAGAAGAGCTGTCTCTTTTAAATATTGTTAATTCATTCAAAGCATAGTTTACTTCTCCAAACAATTTGTCAGGAAAAGAGACGGCTAGCATGGAGCGTTGTTCTATACTGTATTTCTTATTTGCTAGCGCATCTATGGCATTACTTATTTCGTTCTTTGCTACATTTGCCAAAAAGCCCAAACGTCCTGTATTTATTCCCAAAATAGGGATGCCCAAATTACGAACATAGGTTAAAGTTTCTAAAAAAGTACCGTCGCCGCCTAAACTTAGCATAAAGTCGACTTCTTTATTTAAATCGATATGCGAATTAAAGATTTTCATAGAATCCTTAATTCCCATTTCTTGTTTCAAAAATATATAAAACGATTCATGGATATATATATCAGCAGATATATCATCGAGTTTTTGAAACAAGGTTCGAGTATATTCTGATATGTTTTGACTGTTAGGTCTGCCGTAAATAGCTACTTTCATATAATTATTATCCTTTATTAACTCTCAAAGAGGATTTTACTATAGTTGATTAGGCTTATCCATTTTGCGTTTTTTCTTAAATAATTTCTCAGGCTTTCAACCTAATTATTTTGATGGGTAAAAAAATGCTATTAAATATTTATATAATTCATAAATGAATCAAAACGGTTTTTCAAATCATTGGTATATTCACTTTGATGAAAGGAGGCTATCACATTATAGTTAAACCTATAAAATGTTTGTAATATTCCAGAAAGATCATCTTTGTTTATTTTCAATGTCACTTCAATTTTAGTGGAATCTGGAAGCGAATTTATATAACAACTTAATATTTTCCCATCATTACTTTCAACAATTTGTGCAATTTGAGATAAAGAATAATCAAGTATATTCATTTCAAGTAAAATGGTTCCTCCAGGCTCTTTGGTGGCAGCTAGGGTGGCAAATTGTTGCAGCAATGAGGTTAATGGTATCAATCCTAAATAATTCTGTTTCTCATCTAAAACAGGCAAAGTGGTGAGCTTTAAGCTAGAAAACATATTTATAACTTCATAAATATGCTGGTTTTCAAACACAAAAGGACGGATAAGTGTCATTTTGTGTTTACCCAAGGCTTCGTCAACAATATTGAAATCTAAAATTTCATTATCAGAAATAAGCCCTAAGTATTCGTATTTATTAACGATTGGTAGGTGCGACACCTTAAATTCATCCATCCAGTTTATTGCCATTAAACCTGAGTCGGAGGTTTTAAGAGGGGGTATTTCATCAGTAATGAGTTCTTTTGCTAACATAATGTATATTAATGATAATCAAGTTTTTGTATTTTTTTATGTTAATTGATTAGAGTTTTATTGTTTCTCTAAGCAAATTGTGTAATTAATTTTATGTTTTAGTGAAGTTTTCAAAGTAAATACGTAAATTAAATGGTTCAAAAACTGTGTATTTTTCTTTTGTCTTGATACAAAAGAAACAAAAAATTAAGACCAAACGATTCCTCCCCACCTGCAACCCTGCATCGCGTTTGTTCATTCCTTACGCGCGTTTTCACAAGCATATTTTTTGCAAAAAATGAAATCATCCGTTTTTTAATATACCTGTTTTGTCGAAATTATTTTGAAAGCTTTCCTTACTAATAATAAATAAGACCTAAGGCCAATATTTTTAGGTAACATAGTTCCTATACAAATTTACAATATTTTTATAATTTAATACCATACAATAGTTTTTTTTAGTTTTAAGATTTAGTTCTTATTCATTACCTCGGCTTGCATCTTACTTAAATCATTTAGGACAAGCAGGTATATTTCATTTAATAAATTTGGATGTTGTGAATAAAATTTAAAACTTTCATCGTATTGTTTTTTATTGATATTGTTTTTTTTCAAAACATCAAAATTTACTGGACGATTTCCTATCGATACTTTATCAGCGCTTTTAGAGTTTGAGTTAAGCAGCGCTTCTAACAAATGAATATCAATAAAGACTTCAACCATTTGCTTTTTTGACAAAACCGTTTCAGGCACACTTATTTCTTTTTCACCTGAACAAGCTATTAAAAGAAAGCAGGAGAACGCTAAAATGACTTTGTGCATATATTTATATATTTTACTATTTGCATGCTGTAAATTTATAAAACAAAATGAATCATTTTAAGAATAAACTAATCTTTCACGAAGTTAGTAAAATTTATTTATTTTTGTGTTTATGGGTATTTTTAAAAATAAGGTAGTTTGGATTACTGGTGCGACATCTGGAATTGGCGAAGCATTGGCTAAAGAGTTTGCTTTGCAAGGTGCAAAAATAATTATTTCTTCTAGAAGAATTGAAGAGCTAGAGCGTGTTAAAAACTTGTTGAAATTACCAGAGGGGGATTTGTTAATATTGCCTTTAGATTTAGAGGATTTGTCAAATATTAATATACTTTCCCAATTGGTAATTAACAAATTTGGCAGAATTGATATTTTAGTTAATAATGGCGGCATAAGCCAGCGTTCGCTTACAAAGGATACTTCCATTGAAACAGATAGGAAATTAATGGAAGTCAATTTTTTTGGTACGGTTGCGCTTACAAAAAGTGTCTTGCCCTATTTTTTAAAACAAAAAGGTGGGCATATAGTTGTAGTTAGTAGCATTGTTGGGAAATTTGGATTTCACCTGCGCTCAGCTTATGCTGCCTCTAAACATGCTTTGCATGGTTTTTTTGAATCGCTGCGAATGGAAATATATAATGAAAATGTTAAGGTTTTAATTGTTTGCCCAGGTAAAATACGTACCAATATTTCTATTAATGCGTATACAGGTGATGGAAGTAAACATGGCAAAATGGATGATAGCACCAATAAAGGTTTAAGTCCGGAAGATTGTGCCCGAAAAATATTAAAAGGAATAGAAAACAATAAAGAAGAAATTCTTATTGGTGGGAATGATATTAAAGCTGTTTTTTTGAAACGGTTTTTCCCAACTTTGTTTTCTATAATCATACGCAAGCAGAAAGCGGAATAATATAAATTTGACAAGGGTAGGTGTTTTTAATATAGCATCTAAATGTGAAAATATTAATAATTAATTGTTTTAAATATATGGTGAACGATAATACAATTGCAGGCATTCAACAAATTGGCATAGGCGTTCCGGATGTGCACGAGGCTTTTAAATGGTATCGCGAGAATTTCGGAATGGATATCCCCGTTTTTGAAGAAGCAGCGGAAGCAAATTTAATGTTACCATATACAGGTGGACAAGCTCAGAAGCGCCACGCTATTTTGGCTATTAATATGAAAGGCGGTGGAGGTTTTGAAATTTGGCAATATACCAGCCGGGTGCCACAAGCTCCTGAGTTTGAAATTCAATTAGGAGATTTGGGCTTTTATTGCACACGAATAAAAACAACGGATGTAAAAGAATCGTATGCCTTTTTGAAATCACAGAAAGTTAATTTAGTTACCGAATTAACAATAGATGCAGGGGGTAACGAAACTTTTTATTTGCGCGACCCATGGAATAATTTATTTCAAATTATTAAAAGCGATTCATGGTTTGGCAAAGGGATGCAATTAACTGGAGGAGCATCAGGTTGTATGATTGGTGTCGCAGACATGGAGCGATCAAAAAATTTCTATGCCATTATTTTGGGTTACGATACAGTTGTTTATGACAAAGAAGGGGTTTTTGAAGATTTCAAATGTTTCCCAAGAGGCACCAGCAGGGTGCGGCGGGTTTTATTAAAACATAGTAAGCCCCGTGTTGGTCCATTTTCTAAGTTGCTAGGAGCAAGCGAAATGGAGCTTGTTCAGACTTTAGACCGGCAGCCAAGAAAAATTTTTGAAAACCGTTTTTGGGGTGATCAAGGATTTATTCATTTGTGTTTTGATATTTCTAATCAGGGAGCTATGAAAAAATTATGTGCGGATAAAGGTTTTCCATATACTGTTGATAGCGGCGACAAGTTTGATATGGGGGATGCTGCGGGGCATTTTAGTTATATAGAAGATCCCGATGGCGCACTGATAGAATTTGTAGAAACAAAGAAAATTCCTGTTTTGAAAAAAATTGGATGGTATTTAGATTTGAAGAAAAGGGATGCTCAAAAACCCCTCCCAAATTGGATGTTGAAGGCCATGCGATTTAATAGAGTATTGAAATAGTTATTGAAATAGGGGATTCAAGCTTATTTGGGATCCTTTTATTAGTAAATGCAATAATTGTTTATTTTAAAAGGTTCCAACTATTAAGTTTTATTTTTTTTAAAAGCAATCCTAAAAATGAAAGTCGAATACCTTGAAAATATAAATGAATACGGCGAACACCTTGTAAAAATCTTTGACTTTGACAAGGAGGAGGCAATGAAGTTTAAGCAAGCAATTCAAGAAACTATTATAGATGCGAAAAGGCCTCTGGTTTTTAGCACACTTGACTTTATTCAGCATGTGAATTGTTTGTTGGTTTTTCTTATTTGCGAAACGGATGAAGGAGTTTCTAGATTAGATAATAAAACATTTTTTTGCGCACTAACCATTGATGGTTATAAACAAATGGTCAGACTAGTTGAACCTTATTGCAATAAAAACACTAGAAGTTATCAGTATTTGTATGACATAGATACAGAAATAGATTTGTTGTTTTCGCCTGTGGCCTAATTGAATTAAGTGCGATTTTTTTTAAATTGAAATTAAGACTTTTTAACTACAAAATATGTTTTGTAAGTGCAGCTAAAAACAAAGATAATGTTGCAAAATACAGGTTTTTATTAGTTTGAAAACAGGATAAAACTTGTTTTTCTTTTCTTGCAGTTTGATTTTGTAAAATACCCTATATCATAGTTTAGCTCAAGCATCATCATTGCTGTAAGAGGCTTAGATGGAGAATAATTTTCATACTTTACAGAGGAGGGAAAGTTAATTAGTTTCCCACTCTCGCTTATGATATCATTTAATGCATAGGATAACCTAAATCCTAATATCACTCGAAAATTTTCTGTCCCAATTAAATACCCCCCAAACCCCATTGCCACTCCATAATATGACTTAACAAAGCTAGTGTCGATATCCAACTTGTCTATTTTTGTAAGGTCATCGCTATAACGAGTCTTAGAAATCATAGAAAATTGCGGACCAATTTCGAAATAACTTGCGTTGGTGGTATTTCTATACATAACATTAACATTAAGGGCGTTATAACCAATGCTGCGTGTGAAGGTAGTTACATTGCTATCTAAGCTATATCTGTAGGCTTGATCCAAAGAGGAGGATGTTAAATCTATTGTGATAGCATGCGACTGGTTAATGTTTACACCTATTTTCCCTCCAAAAATATAACCAGAAGATAGTTTTGGTGAAAAATAGTGGTCGTTATAAAGGTTTTTGTTTACAAGAAAGTTTAATCCGTAACCGCCCTTCAATCCAACGTCAAGCCATCCTTGAGAATAAACAGATTGAAAACAAATAATCGAGCAAAAAATCAAGGTCAGTTTTTTCATATTTTTTTTCTTTTTGAATTATAATAAGCAATATTCGTTTTGTTTTAAACCTCGTTCGCTCAAGTTTTTCATTATTTATACAATGAAAAAAGATTAGTTATAATTGATTTTTAAATATATGCTAAAAAACATATAATATTTGTCAAATATTATCGTTTATTCCTGTTTGTGAAATTTTTATTCATTTGTTCAAATATAACAATTATTATAGGTTCTTTGTTTAAGAATAAAATATTTTTGCATTTTTACACTTATATTGTGTTTGTCTTGCTGCAAAAAAATAAAATATTTAAGACGAAAAGCAATATTTAGAATGAAATATTTTTTAGAATTTATTAAAATAAGAAAAAACACAATTGGATTTCCTAATCAAATTGTGAAATCACGAATATATAATTCAGGTATTCTAGAAGAAACGCTTAGGGTTTTTCTTATTACAAAAAGCAAATTAAATTTTTATTTTAATTGTATTGTTTTTTGTTTCTTTTTGTTTTTCATCAATTCATGTACCACTAAGAAAAACACTCTTATGCACAGGGGCTGGCATAATATGAATGCCAGGTATAATGGTTATTTTTATTCCGGTGAATACATGAAAGAATCAGTAAAAAAGGTAGAAAAAGCAAATAAAGACGATTTTATTAAAATACTTCCTGTTTTTATTTATCCCGACAATAAAACTGCCAAAAGTTATTATGGGGATTTTGATAAAACAATTAAAAAATCATCTACATGCATACACCGACACGCTATAATTAATCCAAGAACCAAAGAGGAAATCCCTAATGCATGCCATTGGATTGATGAAAATTATATGCTTATCGGAAAGGGGCATTTTTATAAAAGAGATTTTTTTTCCGCTCTAGAAATGTTTGAATATGTTTCAAAAAAATATCCCAACCCAGAAGCGAAGTATGCTGGAATGCTATGGTTGGTGAGGGCTTATAATGAAATAGGTAGTTTCACAAAATCGGAAATGATTATTGACGAGCTCAGAAATGCAAAAGACTTTCCAAAAGAAAAAGCATTTCAGTTAGATTTTGCAGCTGTTTGGGCTGATTTTTATATTAAAAAAGAGGACTATCACGGTGCAATAACTTTATTAAAAAGGGCGATAACACTTACCAAAAAGAAGGCTATCAAAGCTCGTTATAATTTTATACTTGCACAGTTATATGAAAAAATTGAAGACAATGTTAACGCATTGACATATTACAGTATGGTTCCGGCATTACATCCTACTTATGAAATGGAATTTGCAGCACAGATCAAGCGAGGGAAATTATTCGATTCTAATTTGGGCGACAGTAAAATTATAAAAAGACAATTAATGAAAATGCTTAGAGATGATAAAAATATAGAATACCGTGATCAGATTTATTATGCTTTAGCTGAAATTGCGGATGCAGAAAAAGACACCCCGCTTGCCATTAATTATTTAGAAAAATCCATAAGGGCAAGCGTTTCAAATAACACACAAAAAGCGGTTTCTTTTTTAAAAAGAGCAGATATTTATTTTGAAAAAATTAATTACGAGTTTGCCGAAACAAATTACGATAGCGCAATGATGTTTTTACCGAAAGATTATCCTAATTATTCTTTCATAGAGACGAAGAAAAAAAGTTTGACATTATTAGTTGTTAACCTTAAAATAATTGCACTGGAGGATAGTTTACAAGGGATAGGGAAAATGTCTGAAAAAGAAAGAAATGCAGCCATTGACAAATTGATATCTAAAGTTGAAGAGGAGGAAAAGGAAGCGGAAGAGCTGCGTTTGGAGAATTTGAAAAACCCACAGCTTGTTAATCAAAACCAGAATGCTCCAGCATTAGACCAAGCTGGAAATTCTAATGCATGGTATTTTTATAATCCTTCTACTGTTAATTTTGGTGTAGGAGAGTTTAATAAGAAGTGGGGGGCTCGTAAATTGGAAGATAATTGGCGCAGAAGTGATAAAGAACAGGTATCTACGTCTTTAATAGATGAAAGCATCAACCCTGTTGATTCGGTCGAAAAGAAAGAAAATTCGATAACAGAAATAAGTAGTTCTAAGGATAAAAAAGACAGAAATTTTTATTTAAAAAAAATACCAATATCTTCCGAAGAGCTTGTTAAATCTAACTCTAAAATAGTAGAAGCATATTATACTATCGGCTCAATTTATAAGGAGCAATTGTTAAATAATACAAAGTCTATTCAAGCCATTGAAGAGTTGTTGAAACGCTTTCCAGAAAATAAATATAAACTCCCCTGTTATTATCAGTTATATCGAAGTTATTTAGCTATTGATAATATACCTAAATCCGATTATTATAAAAACTTGTTATTAAATGATTATCCTGAATCGGAATATTCTAAAATAATAAAAAATCCAGAATATGGAAAAATAGTAATGGCAAGCAAAAGTCAAGTGGAAAATTTTTATACACAAACGTATCAACTTTATTCCGAGGGGAAATATAGCGCTGCGCTTATAAATTGCTTTAAGGCTGATACCGTGTATTATAAAAATTATTTAATGCCTCAATTCGACTTTGTTAAAGCACTTAGTATTGGTAGAACGCAAGATATAAGCGCTTTTGAAAGAGCATTAACGCAAGTAACCATGAGGTATCCAAAAGAGCCAGTAAAAGAGAAGGCCCAAGAAATATTAGACTTGATTAGGGCACAAAAAATTGATCCGACATCTTTTGTGGATACAACAAAAAAATTAGCGAAGCCAATTGTGTTAGATACCATTCAGCAAAATCCGAAGTTTACTTTTAAAGAAGCAGGGGAGTATTATTGGCTTGTAATAGTTGAAAATGGTAAGGGCGACATAAATAAATTTAAAACAAACCTTTCCGATTTGAATGAGGAATCATTTAGTTCTACCGAATTAGCAATTGCCAGTATCTTTTTAGATAGCTCCCATCAGCTAGTATCCGTAAAAAGTTTTGATGGCAAAACTATGGCAATGGCATATTATAATTTTTTTAAAGAAAACAAAACAACATTTTTGGGCCTAGAGCCAGGAACCTTTTCGTATTTTATAATTTCAGCAGAAAATTATACAGTTTTTTATAAAGACAAAAATATTGACGAGTATCAGCAGTTTTTCTTGAAAAACTTTAAATAAGTTAGCCAATTTAGCTTTTTTTTTATATCTTCGCAATTCAAAAAAAACGCACTGTGTTTTTTCTTCCTGTATTCTTAAATTATTTTGATTGAATTTATGAATACAAAGTAAATTATTAATGCGTATTTAATATTTGTTAAAAAGTATAATTTAAAATAATGTTTAATATAAAAAATATGGCTAATAATAATATTTCAGAATCGCCATCTGTAAACTTAATTGGCGCAGGAACAATTATTGAAGGTGATGTTACAACCAATGGCGATATTCGTATTGATGGCACATTGAAAGGTGTAATTACTGTAAAAGGGAAATTGGTAGTTGGAGTATCTGGTAGTATTGATGGAGAAACAATCTGTCAAAATGCAGACATATCGGGGAGTGTAAAAGGTAAAATTACAGTTTCTGAATTGCTTTCTTTGAAGGCTTCCGCAAAGTTAACTGGTGATATTACAACAAATAAAATAGCAATAGAGCCAGGCGCAGTTTTCTCTGGTTCGTGCAGCATGGGTGGGGTAATAAAAGACATAAAAGGTGAGCGAACCGACAAACAGAAAATTACCGAAAAAACAGCCTGATAACTATCTTAAGTATTCAGGGATGGGTTTGAAAATGGCATTAATAATGATTGCCGGAACCTACTTTGGAATTAAACTTGATGAATGGCTTCAGTTTAAAAAAATCCCAATCTTTACTCTTTTATTTTCATTGCTCTCTGTATTTTTAGCCATTTATTATTTTGTTAAGGATTTTATTAAAAAATAATATGCCCGCCTTTATTAAATCATTTCTTATCAGATTATTATTTTTTTCACTTATTGCTTTTGGATTAATATTTATTTTTCAGCAATATGGTCCTTTACGTTTCAAAACTAGCTTGTATTGGGTAATTTTGTTGTTCTTTATAATATCAACAGCTATTATCCATATAGTTTTGGTTAACACTTCAAATAAAGACTCTAAAAATTTTGTATCCTTATTTTTGGGCATAACAGGCATCAAATTGTTTAGTTATTTAATAATAATTATTACTTATGGCCTAATTAATCGCGAAGGGGCAGCAGGATTTATCCTTTGTTTTTTGTTTTCCTATTTTTTATTCAGCGTATTTGAAGTCGCTTCCCTGCTAAAACACTTTAAAAAATGATTTTTTTTGCCATGTTTAGTCCTTTTTTATTATGCGCTAGCATTTAGGAGGAATTGAAGAATTCCAAAAAAAAAGATTGATTTTTAAAAAATTATTCGTTTTTATGCTTAAATTTGCACCCGAAATAAAAAAGCAAATAAATTTATCAAGTGTAAATGAATAAAATTATGCGAATTTCTAATATAGGATTAATTATACAAATACTTTTTTTTGCTTCCTTATCATTAAATGCTCAAGTACCAATAGAGGAAAATAGTGGTGCAGCTTCTCATCATGACTCCCTTCAATTAGAATCTGCAACACCATTACATTCAGAGCATCCATCAGTTGAAAAATTTAATGCAGGTAAATTAATTATTGAACACATCAGTGATTCGCATGACTGGCATATTGCTGGTCACTTTGCCGTTCCATTGCCAATAATTATTTATTCGAAAGAAAGAGGATTAGATATTTTTATTTCAAGCAAATTTGAGCATGGGCATAAAACGTATAAAGGATATATGCTTGAAAATAATCATATTAAAGCCGTAAATGAACTGGAGACAATTGATGCCCATGAGGCTACTGTTAATAGTATACTTACAGAAAACTTGTGGGATATTTCCATTACAAAAAATGTAACGGCTATGTTTGTAAGCATTTTTATAATGTTATGGGTTTTTATCTCCGTTGCAAAAGCATATGTTAAAAATACTGGTAAAGCCCCTAAAGGCTTGCAATCTTTAATAGAACCCTTGATTATTTTTGTTAGAGATGATATTGCAAAATCAGCTATTGGTGAAAAGAAATTCAAAAAATATCTCCCTTTTCTGCTTACTGTATTTTTCTTCATCTGGATTAATAATTTGTTAGGTCTTATTCCATTTGCCCCTTTCGGAGCAAATGTTACAGGTAACGTTGCTATAGGGTTAACATTGGCTGTAATTGTATTTGTTATTACAATTGTTAGCGCCAATAAAAACTATTGGAGACATATTATTGCTATGCCTGGTGTTCCTATTGGCGTATTGGTGTTATTAACTCCAATTGAAATTTTTGGAATGTTTTTGAAACCTTTTGTATTAATGATTCGACTTTTCGCAAACATGCTTGCAGGTCATATTATAGCCTTGTCTTTTTTTAGTCTTATATTTATTTTTGCTGAAATGAATGTAGGTTTGGGGTTTGGTGTATCTATCCTTTCTATAGCATTTACTGTATTTATGGGTATGTTGGAGTTGCTTGTAGCATTTCTTCAGGCCTATGTGTTTACATTGCTTGCGGCAATGTATTTTGGTTCTGCCGTTGAGGAGCACCACCACGAAGAAGTTCACTAATTAATATTAAGCTGTTGAGTTCCTCTGGCAACAGTGAACAAATTAAATCAGAGGAAAAAAAATATAATAATATGTTATCAACTATTTTGTTAGATGCAGCAGTATCGGGTTCCAATGTTGGTATTGGTTATGGTATTGCCGCTCTTGGTGCAGGATTAGCTGCTGTAGGAGCAGGATTAGGTATCGGTCGTATTGGTGGAAGTGCATTGGAGTCAATCGCACGTCAACCGGAGGCTATCAACGACATTCGTTCAAATATGATTTTGACGGCTGCTCTTGTTGAAGGTGCTGCGTTCTTTGCTATGGTAATCGGACTTCTTGTTATTTTCTTGAAGTAATCCAAAAAAATCTGTACTGCAACGGTTGGTTGCAGTACAGATTATTTTATCTTAAAAAACACGTAATTGTTTAAATGAAAATTATATAAAATAATAAACTTTAAAAATAAATCTAAAAAACATGGAATTAGTTAAACCCGCATTTGGTCTTTTATTTTGGATGTGTATCTCTTTTGGGATTATTTTATTTATCCTTAAAAAATTCGCATGGACACCAATTCTTAATATGTTAAATGAAAGAGAAGTGTCCATTCAAAAAGCATTGGACTCAGCCGAAAATGCAAGAATAGCAATTAGAGAGTTACAAGATAATAATGAGCGCATATTACAGGAAGCTCGCGCGGAACGAGATTTATTATTAAAAGACGCACGTGAAATAAGAGAGAAAATGATTTCCGATGCAAAAAATATTGCAAACAAAGAGGGGGAGCGCTTATTAAAATCTGCTCGTGAAAATATTCAAAATGAAAAAAGTGCAGCCATCACCGAATTGAAAAATCAAGTTGCTACATTGTCTATCGAAATAGCAGAGAAAATTTTGAAATCAGAGTTGTCTTCTGACGAAAAACAAAAAACTTTAGTGAATACTTTATTACAAGATGTTAATTTAAATTAGTTTAACTTGGTTAGCACTTAATTTTAAGCTTGCCAATTTTTTAATTTCAAACTAAATAGTAAAATGCAAGGAACAAGAGTAGCAGCGCGATACGCAAAATCATTCATTGACCTTAGCTCCGAGCAAGGGGTCTTAGAGCAATCGTATACGGATATGAAAATTATTTCCGCCTTATGCAAATCAAACCATGATTTTCTGAGTTTTTTAAAAAGCCCTTTAATTAAAACAGATAAAAAACAAGCTATATTAAAACAAGTATTTGAAGGGAAATTGAATAAAGTTACCGATGCCTATATCCAATTGATTACAAGCAAAAAACGCGAAATTTATTTGCAAGAAATTGCTTTGGAATTCATCAATCAATATAAAGAAAAGAAAAAAATACTTACAGCAGTAGTTACTACAGCAAATGGTATTGATGATGTTATTCGCAAAAAAGTAATGCAGATTGTGAAAGGAGTTGGCAACAGTGATGTTGTATTAGACGAGAAAATAAATAAAGATATTATTGGTGGATATATTTTACGTGTTGGAGATAAACAAATGGATGCAAGTATTGCTAGTAAATTGAATATTTTACGACGTACTTTTAAAGAAAATCCTTTTATCAAAGAAATATAA
>CAMBDK010000056.1 GCA_945865315.1 Chitinophaga pinensis
ATTCTGGTAGTTTTCGTTTTGTTGATAAGTCTGTAAATTACAGGAACTTTGCCATCTGAATAATTATTTTTTTCTATCAAAAGTAAGTTTTAAATTCGCCATAAAATTTTGTTTTACGCCTAAAATAGTAATAAATTAGTATGATTTACATGTAAGTTATACGTAAGTTGGAGGCTCTTTTATCTCTTAAAAAAACATAATCTCATAGAAAGAGTACAAATAAAAAAAACCTTACAGGGTTTATTCTGTAAGGTTTCTCTCGCTCCTTCTGCTGGACTTGAACCAGCGACCCTCTGATTAACAGTCAGATGCTCTAACCAACTGAGCTAAGAAGGAATTTCTAATTAATTCGAGTGCAATATTAGTACTTTACAAGCAAATATGCAATATATTTGTACAAAAAATAATAAATATATTATATGAGTCTATTAGTTATAGGTACAGTAGCATTTGATGCCATTGAAACTCCTTTCGGGAAAACCGATAAAATAGTGGGTGGGGCAGCGACATACATATCGTTGGCAGCATCTTATTTTACTAAAAATATTAATTTGGTTTCGGTAGTTGGCGACGATTTTCCAAATGCCACTATTAAATTGCTGCAGAATCACCATGTAAATACTGATGGGTTACAAGTATTAAAAGGCCAGAAAACATTTTTTTGGGCTGGTAAATATCATAATGATTTGAATACCCGCGATACCATTACCACTGAATTGAATGTTTTAGAAAATTTCAATCCTATTGTTTTGGAGTCCTATCAGGATTGCGAGTTTTTGATGTTAGGGAATTTAGTACCTAAAGTTCAGCAGCAGGTTATTGGTCAATTAAAGAAACGTCCCAAATTAATTGTGCTGGATACAATGAATTTTTGGATGGACATTGCTTTAAATGATTTACTTCAAACTATTGCGCTAGTTGATGTTTTAACTATTAACGATGCCGAAGCACGGCAGCTTTCTGGTGAATATTCCTTGGTAAAAGCTGCCAAAAAAATATTAAATATGGGCCCAAAGTACTTAATAATAAAAAAGGGTGAACATGGGGCTTTATTATTTAACAAGGACGATGTATTTTATGCGCCAGCATTGCCATTAGAAGAGGTTTTCGACCCTACAGGTGCTGGAGATAGCTTTGCAGGAGGCTTTATAGGCTATTTAGCGCAATCCAAAGATATTTCATTTGATAATATGAAGAGGGCTATTATTTTTGGTTCCGCAATGGCATCGTTTTGTGTTGAAAAATTTGGTACCGAAAAATTAATTGGATTAACGCAAGAACAAGTAGATATGCGTGTTCAGCAATTTGTGGATCTCGTTCAATTTGATATTACACTGGTGTAAATTTATATTAATAAAAATTAAGGAACCAAGATAGAAAACAAATGAAAAAATCTGAAATTAAATTTACTGTTACCCTTGATGAAAATAATTTGCCTGAAACTATTGATTGGAGCGCAACCGATCCTGGTGAAGAAAGTACCAGCAAAGCTGTAATGATAGCATTGTGGGATGCTAAGGAAAATAATACTTTACGCATTGATTTATGGACAAAAGATATGATAGTAGATGAAATGAAGCAATTTTATCATCAAAGTTTATTGTCGATGGCAGACACCTTTGAGCGTGCTACCGGAGAAGCAGAAGCATCCAAAGAAATGCGCAACTTTGCTCAAAAGTTTGCTGAAAAATTGAATTTAATTGCTAAAAATAATTAACGTATCTAATAATTGAGTGGGGAGTTCTAAAAATTAGAATTTTTTAGGCAGACAAATTTCTAAAAGCCCAGTTTACTTGGGTAAATGAGCATTTTAAAAATGGAGTCCAACGACGAAAAGGCAATTTTTAGAACTTCCCTGAGGATAAAAAAAAGAGGCTGCCCCTTTGGGACAGCCTCTTTTTTTTAGTAATGAGGCCCAAAATAGTTGAAGGACTTTAAAATCTATTCTGTAATATCTTTAGTACCTTCTAGTTCTTCCCCTGCTTCGGTATTTGTTGGATCTATCGCTGTACTATCAGCAATACTGTTAGCATTTTCAGGATTTGAATTTTCTTCAGCAACCTCTTCCATATCTACTTTACTAACAGCAGCTATTTCATCGCTAGCTTTCAAATTAATTAACTTAACACCTTGGGTAGCCCTTCCTATTATGCGTAATTCAGCTACTGCTAAACGAATAATAATTCCAGATTTATTGATAATCATTAAACCATCCTTATCAGTAACATCTTTAATAGCAATTAAGTTACCTGTTTTTTCAGTAATGTTTATTGTTTTTACGCCTTTACCACCTCTTTTAGTAACGCGGTATTCATCAATATCAGAACGTTTACCATATCCTTTTTCTGATACAACCATTACATTACTCAATTGATCGGGCAATGCAATCATACCAATAACCTCATTGCCTGGATCATCGCCTATATTTATACCACGCACTCCTGAAGCATTTCTACCCATCGGGCGAACATTAGCCTCATTAAAGCGTACTATTTTTCCCGCTTTCGATGCCAGCATTATTTCGTTGGTGCCATTCGTTAATAAAACTTCTAACAGGGAGTCGCCTTCTCTTACGGTAATAGCATTAATACCATTTTGACGAGGTCTTGAATAGGCTTCTAATGTTGTTTTTTTGATGATACCGTTTTTGGTACACATAATAATATAATTATTTTTTGTGTACTCCTCCTCCATTAAATTCATTACATTAATATAGGCTTTAACTTTATCTGTTGTAGGTATATTTATTAAGTTTTGGATAGCCCTTCCTTTAGATTGGCGGGTTCCTTCAGGAACTTCAAATGCTCTCATCCAGAAACAACGACCTTGCTCAGTAAATAATAATAAATAGTTATGCGTGGAAGCAATAAATAAATGCTCGATAAAATCTTCATCACGGGTAGTGCTTCCTTTCGCACCTTTTCCTCCTCTAGCTTGAGTTCTATATTCCGATAATAAAGTACGCTTTATATAACCCATGTGTGAAATAGTAATTACCACTTCTTCGTTGGCAATCATATCTTCAATTTTGAAATCGCCTGCCGCATAAATTATTTCAGTTTTACGAGCATCACCATATTTATCTCTTATTTCAATAAGTTCATTTTTAATGATGAGCATCCTTAAGTTTTCGTCGCCCAAAATAGATTTTAAATAATCTATTAATTTCATTAGTTCGGCATATTCCGATTTTATTTTATCTCTTTCTAAACCAGTAAGAACGCGAAGGCGCATCTCTAGTATCGCTTTCGATTGAAGTTCGCTTAATCCAAAGTTACTCATTAAGCCATCTTGCGCCTCACTAGGAGTTGAAGAAGCTCTAATTAATTTAATAACTTCATCTAAATGATCGAGGGCTATTAAATACCCTTCCAAAATATGAGCGCGTTTTTGGGCCTGTAAAAGTTCAAACTTTGTTCTGCGGGTTACTACATCATGTCGGTGTGCAACAAAATGTGTAATCATATCTTTTAAATTTAACATCATTGGTCTACCAGCTACCAATGCAATATTGTTAACACTAAAAGAAGTTTGAAGCTCAGTATATTTGAATAAATTATTCAATACCACATTGGTTATCGCATCCCTTTTTATCTCATAAACAATGCGCATCCCGTCTCTATCCGACTCATCCCGTATATCGGAGATACCTTCTATTTTTTTATCATTAATTAAATCAGCAGTTTTACGAATCATTTCTGCCTTATTAATTTGGTATGGTATAGCGTTTACTATAATTCGCTCACGACCATTTTCAAGTATTTCAATATTCGTTTGTGCACGCATTATTATACGACCTCTGCCGGTTTCAAAAGCAGCCTTTACACCCTCGTATCCATAAATAATTCCGCCCGTTGGGAAATCGGGCGCCTTTACATGGTGCATTAATCCGGCAATATCAATTTCACGATTATCGATATATGCCACAGTAGCATTTACTATCTCTGTTAAATTATGTGGTGGCATATTAGTAGCCATCCCCACTGCTATTCCGGATGCACCATTTATTAATAAGTTTGGAATGCGGGTAGGGAGCACTGTTGGTTCTGTAAGACTATCATCAAAATTAGGGCGGAAATCAACCGTGTCTTTTTCGATGTCGTTCAGCATCTCTTCGGCTATTTTTTTTAATCTAGCTTCGGTATACCTCATTGCAGCTGGGCTGTCACCATCTACAGAACCATAATTACCCTGCCCATCTACTAATGGATAGCGTAAACTCCAATCCTGCGCCATGCGCACCATGGCATCATATACCGAAGTATCCCCATGCGGATGGTATTTTCCTAAAACTTCACCAACTATACGGGCCGACTTTTTATGTGGCTTATTTGCCATTACACCTAAATCAAGCATCCCATATAATACCCTGCGATGAACAGGTTTTAATCCATCTCTTACATCAGGTAAGGCTCGTGAAACAATTACTGACATTGAATAATCAATATAAGCTGTTTTCATTTCTTCTTCAATATCAATTAAGATAATTTTTTCGCCCTCTGCCATATTTTTTATTTGTTAATTTTTAAATATTTATTTGATTAGTTAATTTTTTATTTGAAATTCCATGAAACGAAAAGTTTCTTTTTATATTAATTTTAAATTAAATAAAATTAAATTTCAAGTATTGAAAATGCTCCATTTTTTTAGGAGTTCGAAGTTACTAAATTATAGCCAAATTTCGAAGATTCTATGAAAATATAATTATTAACATTTAAGTATTTTATTTTGTTAATAAAATTTTCAAACACGCAATACATCTTCTGAATCAATCAGTACTTTTGATTTTGAGATATAAATAGCGTATCTTTGATTAGGTATATGTAACAATTATACTTTATTTGCGTTTAAGTTTATAAATAATTATTACATAATATGGAAGCGAAATTCTCACCCAGAGTAAGGGATGTAATTACTTACAGTCGTGAAGAGGCATTGCGTTTGGGGCATAATTATATAGGCACCGAGCACCTTTTACTTGGCATCATTCGTGAAGGAGAAGGAATGGCTGTGCGCCTTATGAAATCATTAGGAATCGATTTGGTAGAATTACGTAAAACAGTTGAAGATTCTATTGGTGTGGGTAATCATAAAATTACTAATCCACCCGACATCCCTTTAATAAAACAAGCCGAAAGGGTATTAAAAATTACTTATTTGGAGGCTAAACTCTTTAAAAGTCCAATAATTGGAACAGAACATTTAATATTGTCAATTTTAAAAGACGCAGATAGCGTTGCCACTAAATCGCTACTTAAATATAAAATAGATTACGAAGTTATGAAAATAGAACTTGAATTATCAAAATCTGAACCTAAGGCTGAATTTCCCGGTAATCCACCTGAAGAAGATGCTGATGATGATACATTTAGTGCTGGAAGTGCTAAAAAAGCTGGTGATAGTAAATCAAAAACACCTGTGCTGGATAATTTTGGCCGCGATTTAACAAAAGCTGCTGAAGAAAATCGACTTGATCCAATTGTTGGTCGCGAAAAAGAAATTGAACGCGTATCGCAAATATTATCTCGTAGAAAGAAAAATAACCCAATATTGATTGGTGAACCAGGTGTTGGTAAATCTGCTATTGCAGAAGGATTAGCATTACGTATTGTTCAACGTAAAGTATCGCGTGTATTATTTGGAAAACGGGTGGTAACATTGGATTTAGCATCATTAGTGGCAGGTACAAAATATCGCGGACAGTTTGAAGAACGCATGAAAGCAGTAATGAATGAATTGGAGAAATCTCCCGATGTAATCTTATTTATTGATGAAATCCATACAATTATTGGTGCCGGTGGTGCATCTGGCTCTTTAGATGCTTCCAACATGTTTAAACCAGCACTTGCTCGCGGCGAAATTCAATGTATTGGTGCTACTACTTTAGATGAATACCGTCAATATATTGAAAAAGATGGTGCCTTGGAAAGACGTTTTCAAAAAGTAATTATCGAACCTACTACTATTGAAGAAACCATCGAGATTTTAAATAATATTAAATCAAAATACGAAGACCATCATAATGTTAAATATACCGACGATGCAATAAAAGCATGCGTTACTTTAACTTCTCGTTATATCTCCGACCGTCATTTGCCTGATAAAGCAATTGATGCTTTGGATGAATCAGGTTCTCGTGTGCACATTATTAACATTAATGTTCCTGAAAATGTTGTTGAAATTGAAAAGAAACTAGAAGAAATAAAAGAAGAAAAAAATAAAGTTGTTCGTTCGCAAAAATACGAAGAAGCTGCTCGTTTGCGTGATACCGAGCGTCAACTGTTAGAGCAATTAGAAGTAGCGAAAAAAAAATGGGAAGAGGATAGTAAAACTCATCGCGAAATGGTAACGGAAGATAATGTAGCAGAAGTGGTTGCTATGATGACAGGTGTTCCTGTACAACGTATCGCGCAAAATGAAGGTGATAAATTGGTGAAAATGGCCGAACTTCTGCAAGGTAAAGTGGTTGGACAAGATGATGCAGTTAAAAAAGTAGTGAAAGCTATTCAACGTAACCGTGCTGGCTTAAAAGATCCTAACAAACCTATTGGCTCCTTTATTTTCCTTGGCCCTACAGGTGTTGGGAAAACCCAATTGGCTAAAATTTTATCAAAATATTTATTTGATAATGATGATGCGCTTATTCGTATTGATATGAGTGAGTACATGGAAAAATTTGCAGTTTCTCGTTTAATTGGTGCCCCTCCAGGCTATGTTGGCTATGAAGAAGGTGGACAATTAACAGAAAAAGTCCGCAGGAGGCCTTATGCTGTTATATTATTAGATGAGATTGAAAAAGCACATCCGGATGTTTTTAATTTATTGTTACAAGCATTGGATGATGGTCAAATGACGGATAGTTTAGGTAGGAAAATTGATTTTAAAAATACCATCATTATCATGACATCCAATATTGGTGCGCGACAATTGAAAGATTTTGGACAGGGTGTTGGCTTTTCAACTTCTGCAAAAGAATCTGAAGTGGATGGCCATGCAAAGGGTGTTATAGAAGGAGCCTTGAAAAAAGCTTTTGCGCCTGAATTTTTAAATCGTATTGATGATGTAGTTATATTTAATTCATTAACACGTGACCATATTCATACGATAATAGACATTGAATTGGAGCACCTATTTGGTCGTATTAATGGATTAGGGTTTAACATTAAAATTTCAGACGATGCAAAAGATTTTATTGCTGAAAAAGGTTATGATGTTCAATTTGGGGCTAGACCTTTAAAACGTGCCTTACAAAAATATCTTGAAGATCCATTGGCAGAGGAAATAATCAAATCTCATTTAGTTGAGGGAGACATTATTGAGGTCGACTTTGATAAAGAAAAGCAAGAAATAAGAATAAAAATTACCAAACCAAAAGAAAGTAAGTCAAAGAAAAGTAAAAAAGAAGATTAGTTAAAAAGTCCCGCAAATTGCGGGACTTTTTTTAAAATAAAAATGCCGCAAAGCCACTAAAATTATATTGCTGCTTTCACATTGTTAAATTACTGCTTTTTAAAAAAAAGATTATTTATTGTTTAATTTTAACAATCAATTATAATAATCTAACTTGCCATATATATAATTTCATTACCAATATTTTTAATAGGCTAGGAGGGAGACATAATGAAAATAATTTTTATGGGTACTCCCGAGTTTGCAGTGGAATCCCTAAAATTACTATTAGAAAATAATTATCAAGTAGTAGCTGTAATTACAGTACCTGATAAGCCTTCGGGGCGAGGGCTGCAGATGCATCAATCAGCTTTAAAAAAATATGCAATTGAGAAAGGTTTAAATATATTGCAGCCAGAAAAATTAAAAGATGAATTTTTTCTTGAACAATTGAAACAACTCAAGGCCGATTTGCAAATTGTTGTGGCTTTTAGAATGTTACCCGAAGTAGTTTGGAATATGCCTCCTTTAGGAACAATAAATTTGCATGGTTCATTGTTGCCGCAATATAGAGGCGCTGCTCCAATTAATTGGTCGGTAATTAATGGTGAAATAAAAACTGGTGTTACCACCTTTTTTCTTCAGCAGGAAATTGATACAGGAAAAATTATTTTTCAGGAAAGTATTCCTATTACCGAAAATAATACTGCCGGTGAAATTCATGATAGTTTAATGAACGTAGGTGCTCAATTAATTTTAAAAACTGTTGAAGCAATTGAAAAGGGCAATTATCCTCAAATAGATCAAGCCTTATTAATAAAAGAAAATGAGTTAATTAAAAATGCACCTAAAATTTTCAAGGAAAACTTTACTATCGATTGGTTTAAATCTGTAGATGAAATACATAATCAAATTCGTGGATTAAGCCCATATCCTGCAGCATTTACAAATTTTGTTTCACCCGAAGGAAAACTTTTCCCCTTGAAAATTTTTAGAAGTAAAAAAGAGATTGCATCACATCATTTACCTTTTGCAAGTATAATTACCGATTCGAAAAGTTATATAAAAATTGCTGTCGAAAATGGCTTTATTTTTATAGATGAGTTACAGGTAGCAGGTAAGAAGAAAATGGCTGTAGCTGAATTTTTACGTGGGTTTCAGTTGAAAAATGAATGGAAATTAAATTAATAGAAAAGTAGAAAAAAAATTATTTATTTATTACTTCTATAGCAGCACTTTCAAGAATAAAAAATCCTATGAATACCCATATGGTATTAATTCAATCGATTATACCTCGGAATCATAACAATAGCTGCCTTTTAAGGCAAAGTTATTAACAAAAAGCCTATTTATAAACAATTTTCTATTTATTTTGCTTTGAATGTTGCAGTTTAATTGATTTTTTGTACATTTGTATTATAAATAATTATTAACCCTTAAAAAATTAAAAAAATGAACAAAGCAGAATTAGTTGAAGCTATTGCTTCAGAAACTAAGTTATCAAAAGCTGATGCTGGTAGAGCATTAGAAGCATTCGTAACAGCTACAACAAAAGCACTTAAAAAAGGTGATAGAGTTGCATTAGTAGGTTTTGGTTCTTTCTCAGTTTCTAAAAGAGCTGCAAGAATTGGCCGTAACCCACAAACTGGAAAAGCTATTAAAATCGCTGCTAAAAAAGTAGCTAAATTTAAAGCGGGTACTGACTTAGCAAAAACTGTAAACAAATAGTTATCAACTAAGTAGTTTTAAAAAAAAAGTCTCGCAGCAATGCGAGGCTTTTTTTTTTGAAACAAAATTAGAAACAGAGTATAAGATACTACCTTTACAACCTAATTTTTTTGATTACCTAATATTTATTAATAATGAATATAAAAGATAAAATAAATAGTTTTGACCCTAACGCATTGGGCGATGCCAATAATAATATATTTGGTTTGCCCTTTACAACGGATGAAGCTAAACTTGTTATTATTCCTATTCCTTGGGAGGTAACTGTTTCTTATAAAGGGGGCACTGCATTGGGGCCACAATCTATTTTTGATGCATCTTTCCAGGTAGATTTATTCGATCCTAAAATTCCTGATGCATGGAAAATTGGCATTGCTATGGAGCCCGTTTCAATTGACATATCAAAAAAAAGTGAGAGTTTAAGGAGTAAATCTGAAGTATATATTAAATTGTTGGAAGAGGGAGAATCGCCTGTAACCAATAGTGATATGGCAAAAATACTTACTGCTGTTAATATAGGATGCCTTGAGTTGAACACTTGGGTGAAAAATAAATCCCTCGCTTTTTTAAATGAAAATAAAATTATAGCCCTACTAGGCGGTGATCATAGTACTCCACTTGGATTAATACAAGCTTTGGCAGAAAAAAATACTTCTTTTGCTATTTTACAGATTGATGCACATGCCGATTTAAGAGATGCTTATGAAGGTTTTGAATTCTCTCATGCATCTATTATGTATAATGCATTAAAAATACCACAAGTATCAAAATTAGTGCAAGTGGGAATAAGGGATTATTGTGAATTTGAATATAATTTAATTAAAAATTCTAATGGTCGTATCCTTACTTTTTTCGACCGCGATATTAAAAATAAACAATATGATGGTGCAACATGGTCAACTATTTGCAATGACATAATATCGCAGTTACCTGATAATATATATTTAAGTTTTGATATTGATGGCTTAGATCCAAAATTATGCCCTAATACTGGAACCCCGGTGGCAGGAGGTTTTGAATTTGAACAGATATTAATGCTCATTGAAAAAATTATTGATTCAGGAAAACGAATTATAGCATTTGATTTAAATGAAGTTGCTCCAGGTGCGGATGAATGGGATGCTAATGTAGGTGCACGTTTGCTCTATCGTATTGCTAATATGGTAGCAAAATCAAACGCCATGTAATATTTTTGAATGGTTTAATTTCGGGTTACAGCTTAGGTCTAATTCCTTAAATTATTTTTTTGTTTTTAAATTAATAAAACTAACAGATTTAGCAAAAATTATAATCTGAAAGGCGCGTAAGCCAGAAAAGGTAGCGGGGGCTGTGTCAGCCTGCGCATGAGCCGATGTCCTTTTCTTGAATTTTTTGTTACTTTTTGTTTCAAGACAAAAAGTAAAATGCTTAAAAGGACTAAGAATTATATATCTTAGACGAAGGTAATTGGGTGCAAAGCCCTGTTATTTGACTACTTAAATAGTAACAATTTCGGCACGCTATAAGTTAGATACCAAAAAAAAATCTCATCGCTTATAAATTTTTAAATACATTAATAGATTGGAATCCAAATTATTAAATAAAGAACTTATTAATTATTTATCAAATTTAATTTCAGATAATCGAAGAGCTAAATTTGATGAGGTATTAAACTTTCGAACACGACATATCACAATTATGTTGGAAGATCTGTATCAGCCTCACAATGCTAGTGCTGTATTGCGCTCTTGTGATATTTTCGGGATTCAGGATATCCATATTGTTGAAAATAAAAATGTGTATACTGTAAATAAGGATATAGCATTAGGATCCCCCAAATGGCTTAATATAAGCCAATACAGGGAAAAAGAAAATAATACAAAATCTTGTATCGAACACTTAAAAACAAAGGGGTATCATATTGTGGCTACTAGTCCCGATAAAAATGGTTGTAAATTGGAAGAGCTTAATATTACTAAGCCCATAGCATTAATTTTTGGGACCGAATTAACAGGGATTTCTGATACAGTAAGAGATATGGCAGATAGCTTTGTTCAAATTCCAATGTTTGGTTTTACTGAAAGTTTTAATATATCAGTTTCTGTTGCATTATTTTTGCATACACTTACTGCAAAACTCCATCAGTCATCCTTTAATTGGCATCTTTCGGAGGATGAAAAAAATGTTTTATTATTAGATTGGTTGCGTAAAAGTATTCGGAAAGTAGATTTAATTGAAAAAGATTTTTTTGAAAAAAGAAAATAATAATTTTATAAATCCTGTTGAATATTGCGCCACATATTTTTAGATAAATTATATATTAGAACTAAATTATTTTACTGTAATTTGATTTTAATGGCATTAAAATCAATACTATTCATTTGTTTTTTTTATTTATTTTATTTGGTTTTTTTAAAGCATTTTCATAATAATAATAGTAATAGTTCGCTGAGAAGTATTTATAATAAATTCAATAAAATGATATTTTTTAATAATCTATGTTTTAAGTGCGATTAAAATGATTTTTTTTTTATAAAATTGATGTACATTTGTATTAATAATTAAAATAAATAAATTGAATTATGGGAAAAGGAGATAAAAAAAGCCGTAAAGGTAAAATTACAATGGGGTCTTATGGAGTTCTTAGACCAAAAAAAAGCTCTAATACAAAAAAAGTAGTGGCAGCTGTTAAAAAAGCTGAAGCGACTAAAAAGGTAGCAGCTCCAAAATCAGTAGCAGCAGATGAAACAGCAGCAGCACCAAAAAAAGCAGCTGCGCCAAAAAAAGCAGCAGCACCAAAAAAAGCAGCTGTAAAAAAAGCGGAATAAATTAATTTGAAAAAATAAAAATCCCTCATTAAAATATTTTAATGAGGGATTTTTTATTTTTTTCTATTGACTTTATTAAATTATGGCGCTAGCCTATCAATTTTCCAGTTGTTATTTTCTTTTGTATACAATATTCTATCATGTAATCTATTTGGTCGACCTTGCCAAAACTCTATGGTTAATGGTTTTACAACATAACCTCCCCAAAATACAGGTCGAGGTATCATATCTGTTGGGTATTTATTAGAATTAATTTCAAATTCCTTATTTAATACTTCACGATCTGAAATTACTTTACTTTGAGAAGAGGTCCAGGCACCTATTTTACTTTCGCGTGGCCTTGTGTTAAAATATAAATCAGATTCTTCAGATGTTTGCTTCTGCACTTCCCCCTCAATTCTAATTTGTCGCTCTAATTCGGGCCAAAAAAATAATATAGCACAATTTGGATTATCGCTTATTTCAATGCCTTTTCTGCTTGTATAATTGGTATAATAAATAAAACCATCTTCTGTAAAATTACGCAATAATACAATTCTAGCCGATGGTTTACCCTCTTTTGTTGCAGTACATAATGTCATTGCATTTGGCTCATTAACTTGAGCTTCTATAGCCTCTTTAATCCATTTTTCAAATTGAACAAAGGGATTGTTATTTACATCTTTTTTATCCAAGGTCTGTTTACTAAAATCATGCCTTAGCGTATTGATAAACAATTTTAAATCTTCCATTTTTTTCATCATTAAATTTCAACAAAATTTATTTGACACCTTTTTTTCTTGCTTGAAGCTATCGATTTTTTATTTAAAAATAAGTTTAATATTTTTTTTATTTTTCATCTCTAAACTTTATATGCTGGGTAATTTACTTTTACTAATGTTAAGTTTACTGTCTGCTGTTTTGAAAATTTTAGCTAAAATAAGAAATACTAGTTTTATTTCTACTAACTTTGCTCAAATAAACTTAAAAAAATAAATTATGCCTAATCGCAGAGATATTAAAAAAGACATTAACAATGTACTTGGTGATGTATTAGAAGAATGTTATTCGCAAATGCTTTTTAACAATTCTAAAAACGAAAAAGAAATCAATGTTATTATTGATACAGCAGTTGATTTAGCTGATGATTTAATTTTCCGAGTAAATAATGCTGATGATATTACAAAAGGTAAGGCAATGAAATCTCATTTTAATAAAATTTCTGAGGAACTGGAAGAAAAAGCTATTGGTTTTATTGAAAAATTAAATACGCTTTCTTAATTTTATTTTTTGAATTTCTGTATTTTCTGCATTACTAGTATTTAAATTATGAATTTTAAATACCGAGTTATTATGGAAATAAAATCTATTAATTTGAATTAAATTATACCCAGTTATTTTTGGAAATGCTCAAACATTTTTTATTATTCCTGTCTAAAATAATTTAATGCCGATACATCTACCAGATTTACATCTTTATAATAGTGGTGAAGTATGTTTTCGTAAGGATGTTTTAATTTAGCCATTTGCATTGCTCCCTCTTGACAAAGGCCAACACCATGGCCATAACCACGTCCTTTGAAAATTATGGAATCTCGAATTTGTTCAATAGAAAAATAGGTAGATTTTAATTTAAAATCTGCCCTTATATTTTTTAGTGGAATTTTTAAGTCCTTGTCATAAAAATAAATTTCCCTGCCAGATTCTTGATTAAAAGAGGTAATTATATTAGCTTTTTTTTTGCTATTGATGCTCTGTTTATATTTTAATTGAATGTATTCTTGCCAATCTTCTAGTGGAATTATTCTCTCCCAATGAGCTTGAGATTGGTTAAGGCAATAGGTATCCTGTATCGATTTTAAATAGGTAGTAGTCATTGCCCATACATCCTGTGAATTGCAGGTCTCTCCCCCACAATTGGAGTGGAATGCTGCAGTTATCAAATTTAAATTATTGTCTACTACTACAATTTCCTTTGTTTTAAGAACGGCCTTTTTAATAGTACCATCACTGGCTTTGCTAACATATGCCTGACAGTGAACATCATCACAAACCTCAAAACCTTCCAACATATGACGGTTGATATGCGCTAATAAATAAGTACGACACAATACCGATTGTATTTTATAGTATTCCAAATTACTTCCTTTGCCCCCCTCTGATTCAACTACACCTGCAATGTAATTTTCTAAATCAACTTTATTTACAAGTATAAATTGTCTTTTATCAGGGCTTAACTTAATTTCAAGATCATTATCATAAGTTCGTATTTTGCCACTAGGAATTACTGATTTTATTTTAAAGGATGATTCAGCTTTTTTGGCAATTATTTTTATTGTAGAAAATTTCCCTAAGTCTTTTTCAAAAGTTTTTAAACGTATAAAATCACCTTCAATATTCATTTGGAAAATGCCAGAAGGGTCACATTCCATCAATAATTCACCATCGGCATAAACAGTATAATCAGATTCTAAAGGTGTAAATATAAATGTGTTAATTATTTTAGTAGTCAAAATTCTAACACTTACTGTATTTGCGTAAGTATAAATTTCAAATAGAAGGAATAACAAGAGTAATAGTATTTTATTTTTTTTCATTTTAAATAATTGATCATTAAGTCAGCTGTTTTTTTTGACGCCCCTGGCCCACCCAATTTCGCTGTAAGTAGCGAGTAATTTGATAGAATTTTATTTCTGGTTTCGTGGTTTAGTAAATTATTCAATTCAGCTTTTAAATTAAACTCATTAAAATCACTTTGTATTAATTCCTTCACAATCTCTTCATCCATTATTAAGTTTACTAGTGAAATGTATTTTACTTTTATCAGTTGTTTCGCAATTCCAAATGAAATTGCCCCTCCCTTGTAACACACTACCTCAGGAACTCCTAATAATGCTGTTTCAAGTGTGGCAGTGCCAGAGGTAACTAATGCTGCTTTAGCGATTTTTAGTAACTGATAGGTTTGGTTGAAAACAATTCGTACTTCAGTATTCGAAATAAATGGTTGATAAAATTCAATGGTATGAGATGGGGCACCTGCAATAATAAATTGGAAATTGCTATAGTGTTTTTCCATCATCAACATGATAGGCAGTATTTTGGTTATTTCCTGTTTTCTACTGCCTGGTAACAATGCAATTATAGGCTTTTCATTCTTTACTGATAATTTATTAATGCTATTTTCAGTATCTCCAATAGCATCCAGTAGTGGATGCCCTACAAAGTCTACGGGATAATTAAAACCTTGGTAAAATTCTTTTTCAAATGGAAGAATCACAAACATTTTATCTACTACACGTTTTATTTTATGTATTCGAGATTCTTTCCAAGCCCATATCTGAGGCGAAATATAATAAAATACTTTTAGCCCTATAGTTTTTGCAAATTCTGCTATTCGTAAATTAAAGCCGGGGTAGTCTATTAATATTAAAACATTGGGTAAGTTTTGTAATATATCTTTTTTACAAAAAATAATATTTTTAAAAATTGTTCTTAAATTAAATAATACTTCTGTAAAACCCATGAATGCTAACTCACGGTAATGTTTTACTAAGCAAGCCCCTTCAGCTTTCATCAGATCGCCTCCCCAACATCTGAAATTAGCTTCAGCATCTAATTTTTTTAATTCTTTTATTAAATTAGAACCGTGCAAATCACCAGATGCTTCCCCTGCAATAATATAATAGTTCATCTGTTATTTACCTCCTCGTATATTACCTTCTGTTTATTCAAACATTTGTTAATATATTTTTTTTAAAATAATTAAGTATTAAAATTTAAATAAATTACAAATGCTGCCCAAATAAATGTTGAATAAATTACCCCTCGTGTTCCTTTGTATTTGTTCTTCCATATATACAAGTAAAATATTGCCAAATTGGATAAAATACACAAAGAAATTATTGGTTTGAATAAGTTACCTAATTTAATAAAGTTAATAAAAGTATAAATAGGCATGTAATTATAATTGATTAAATAATATAATAAAAATGTAAGCATGGGAGCAATTATACCCAGCATAAAACTCAATAATATATTATCAAAATTAAACTTTTTCATACTAGCTGTACTAATTTAAAAACGAAACAAAAATTAGTTTATTAATTCTTTTAAATTTATTCTTGCAATTTTATAATATCGAATTGATTATTATATTTTGCCAATGATTATACCAAAATTCACATGATATTATTATTAGAATTCCCACTTTGTAATTTCTGCGATTGCTTTGTGGGCAGTCATATCAAATTGAGTTGGAACAATAGATACATAACCATTTTCTAATGCCCAAATATCAGTATCAATATCATTTAAATCCAAATTTTCGAATTTACCTGTCAACCAATAATAGGGATGCCCGCTTGGATCATGTCGCTCATCAAATTCTTCTACCCAATTAGCTTTCGCCTGTCTGCAAACTTTTATCCCTTTTATTAATTCTAATTTTAATTTTGGAATATTAACATTTAAACAAACTCCTTCTGGTAAGCCATTTTGTAATACCTTTTCTGCTATAGTTTTTACAATTTTTTTTGATGCAGTAAAATCTGCATCGATAGTATAGTCGGATAATGAAAAACCAATGGATGGTATGCCTTCAATTGCTCCCTCAACTGCTGCCGACATCGTACCTGAATAAATTACATTAATTGACATGTTGGTGCCATGGTTAATGCCTGATACGCATAAATCAGGCTTGCGGTCCATTATTTTATTAACTCCAAATTTTATGCAATCTACAGGGGTTCCCGAACAGCTATATTCTTCCTTTACATCATAGGTATTACGTTTGTTAATTCGTATTGTCGAATTAATGGTAATAGCATGCCCCATACCTGATTGTGCTTTGTCGGGAGCAATTATTACCACTTCACCTAAAGTTTTCATGACTTCTATCAACGCTGCAATTCCAGGAGCATTTATTCCATCATCATTCGTTACTAAAATTAGTGGTTTATATTTTTGCATTTGTCAAAATTACTTATTAAATAGTTTGTTGAAATAGCGATGTATTAAATTGCATTCACAATAAATTGTTCATAATTATTGTAATTTTAAATACTTTTTTTTACTAGTTTATTTGTTAAATAATGGTATTTGTATTATTCTAATGCCAAATCTTGGCAAAGAGTTTTTGCTTATTTAACACTTGCAATATTAAATCTTCATCCTAAATATGAAAAAAAAATATAAAAGAAAAGCAATCAATTTTTTATAAATCGAAACTAAATCCTTATTGAACTATACCATCTCCATTAGTAGGTTATACAATTTATCGTCTGTTATTAAACAGCCTGTTTGTAATAATTCGAAAATTTCCAATTCTCTTTCCTTGGTATAATTTTTTTCTGATTTAATTAAATTTATCGAACTTAAATTACTTTCAGTCCATTGGCTAAATATATCATCAGATGTTAAATTTAAGGAGGATTGATCCTTTACTCTTATACCAATTAAAGAAATTTTATTTTCCAAACAATTAAAAATATTAAGTGTTTTAGCATCCCGGTATTCAAGGAATTTTATTTTTTTTAACACTTTGTCATAAACTAAATCACTGAATACGGTTATTAATTCCTCCGCTTTAATATTTTCGCGTATTTTCATCTTTTGCCAATCGGCCCCAGTAATCTGCATGGATGATAAAAAGTTAATAAATTCTTTTTCTAGCGCATTCAATTCTTCAGTGCTAAGGCGCTTGTATTTCACACCTTCCATTCCGCTATTAAAGTTTAATTTTTGATTGTCTAAATTCATAAATTATTTTGCTTTATTCAACAAAAATACTTTAATTCGCATAAATTAAATAAAAATAACTAATAATATTCCTCCGCATTTCAAAGAGGGTAGTAGAGAACATGAAAATAAATTATACTGTTACGGAACGATTTTTAAGATATGTTAAAATAGATACTCAGAGTGATCCAAATTCCTCCACCTGCCCTAGCACAGAAAAGCAAAAAGATTTAGGACATTTATTAGTTAAGGAACTTTTGGAAATAGGTATTAGCGATGCTCATTTGGATGAACATGGATATATATACGCTACAATACCTGGTAATTCATCTAAAAAGATTCCGGTAATTTGCTTTTGTTCTCATATGGACACATCCCCCGATTGTTCCGGTAAAGATGTAAATCCTCAGGTGCATAAAAATTATGAGGGTGGAAATATAGTTTTGCCAGGTGATAATACACAAGTTATAAAAGTGAGTGATCATCCATCATTATTAAAACAAATTGGAAATGATATTATAACTTCCGATGGTACTTCGCTATTGGGTGCTGATAACAAGGCTGGTATTGCAGAAATAATGGATGCTGCAAATTATTTAATGTCCCATCCAGAAATAAAGCATGGTACAATCAAAATTTTGTTTACGCCTGATGAAGAAATAGGAAGGGGGGCCGATAAAGTTAACATTCAAAAGTTAGGTGCTGATTATGCTTATACTATTGATGGCGAAGAGCTTGGGCATATTGAAAATGAAACATTTTCTGCTGATGGACTTACCATTAAAATTCATGGTGTAAGCACTCACCCAGGCTTCGCAAAAAATAAAATGGAGAGTGCTATTAAAATCGCTAGTGAAATAGTGGCTGCTCTGCCAAAAGATAAAATGAGTCCTGAAAGTACTGAGAAAATGGAAGGTTTTGTCCATCCTGTAAATATTTCTGGTGGTATTGAAGAGACGATACTTCAATTAATTGTTCGCGCATTTGACGAGGATGGTTTAATAGAACAAGAAAATTTTGTTCGTAATTTAATAGATATAGTAATTAAAAAATATCCCAACTCCAGTTATGATTTTATTGTGAAACAACAATATCGGAATATGAAACAAGTGTTGGATAAAACTCCTGAAATAGTAAATAATGCTTTGGAAGCTATTCAAAGGGCAGGGGTAGTGCCTGTTTTATCAAGTATCAGAGGTGGGACTGACGGTTCCCGATTATCATACATGGGATTGCCTTGTCCCAATATTTTTGCTGGAGAACACGCTTTTCATTCTAAACACGAATGGGTTACTGTGCAGGATATGCAAAAGGCTGTTCTTACAATCGTAAACCTTTGTATGATTTGGGAAGAAAAAGCCTATTAATTATATGTTTTTAATTATTTTTTTATTTTAATAGCAATTAATTCCATTGGAAATAAATTAACTGGATTTTAATTGATTAAACTAAATTTAATGTGTGCGTTTGCAAATTAAAAATTGTTGTATCTTTATACTTATATTAAATTGTGGAGTCTTGAGACCACTATAAAAAAAGGGGCGTAACTGAAAAGCCAAAAGAGTAGGATTATTTAATAACCATATAATATGAAATCAAAATTTTTACTTTCGTTATTGTTTTTGTCAACTTGTTTGATAGGCTTCTCCACCGTTGTGGTGGTAAATAATTCGGGTAATTCTTATTCACCCGCTACCATTACCATAAATGTTGGCGACTCTGTGAATTTTGTTATTGCATCAAGTCACAATGCTACCGAAGTTGATCAGACAGTTTGGAATGCAAATGGTAACACAGCATTATCTGGCGGATTTCAAACTCCTTTTGGGGGTGGCATGATTTTGCCTGGGCAACTTGGTGTAGGAACTCACTA
>CAMBDK010000057.1 GCA_945865315.1 Chitinophaga pinensis
GTTAATCCCTGCAAAGGTGCCTGTTACAGGAGTACCTGCGCCAATTTCTAAACTTGCTAAACCGTTGGCATTGGTGCTTGAGTTTTGAGTTTCTGCATAAACAACGGTGCCAGAGGAGGTGCCTTGCAAAATACTTATTCGCATTCCAAAGGGTGTTGATGTTATTAATACGCTACTGCTATTGCGTATTACAGCCTGGTAACTCATCTTTTGTGGCGCTTGGGCAAAAGTGTTGAAAGTTAAAAGTTGAAAGCTTAAAGTTAAAACTAATGTAATAATTAAATTTTTCATGGTTTTTATTGTTTCTAGTTTTAAATGATGGATTCTAAAAATTAGTTTTTCTTAATTTGATTCAAAAAAAATCATAAACTTATCAAAGGCATGGTTTTTTGTAATCTGTTTTCAAAAATACAATATTTTTTCTTATATCGACTAAATTTAGCTGTTTATCTAGATATATCTATCAATAACGTTAAATTAAAAAACCATTGCAACTATTTGGAAAGGCTCCATATGGCCAGCGAAATGTTATTGGGAGCTGTTATACATTGTGCACAATTTTGGTTACACTCAAGACTTCTTTACAGTCCAACATCTTGAAAACAACATGCAAATAGAATACAAGCGTTTTATTTGCGTATTGGCACACCTAGTCTCTGAGGCAACGGAGCGGGAGCCCGTAGGCCTTATCGACACTGTTCACGTTGCTGTTGCTAATGCCTAAGTAAAGAAACCAGCCAGTGGTAATGTTGAACTGCGCACTGCTCCAGTAGTAGCCGATGGCACCGCAATAGCCATGCACACCAATGGTGTTACTCAAGTACCCTGCGGCATGGATTTTTAGAACTGAATTATAAGTATCTGTATAACTTGCCCAAGGACCATTTGCATCCGCATTCGTCCATTCCGTTTGAGTAGGGATACGCCAACCGTTGCCAAGCTCTATATTACAAGGGTCGTTTGCTGCAAGCCAATCGCTCGTTTCATTTATTGATGGTATTGTCCAAGCCGGTGTTGGCCCTACTTTATATCCCTGCTTACGGTTAAACTGCCAATACCAACCTGCAGCGGCATCGGTTGCATCGTCAGCCGAAATCGCCTGGTTTGTTGAACCCAAATTTTGAGTTATCCAACATTTGCTAGCACCCGAAAGGCTTGTTGTTACCGTACCATAATTTACCGATTTACTTTCAGGAGCTACTGTGCCTATTGTATGGGTAATAGCTAAAATGCCACCACAACAAGAAATTGTTGTAATTACCAAATCATCAAAAGAAGCAGTACAAGGCGCATTAGCTATTGTCCAGCGCAAGGTAGCTATACCCGGCACTACTAAACCTGTTATACCCGAAGTTGGAGAACTTGGAGTAATGATAGTAGCTGTACCCGAAACTAATGACCAAGCTCCTGTACCTACTGTGGCTGTATTGCCAGCCAAAGTTGCTGTTGTTAAACCACATGCCGGATTTATATCAATACCTGCATTGGCTGTGGTTGGAGCGGAAGTACAACCGATACAACCAAAAGATACCCATGCAGCTGTACCTGCATTGTATCCTTCATAGCATTGGCTTGTTGTATTGTATATAAGAAGCGCTTCCACAGGAGAAACAATGGAATTACGCTGGGCGGTAGTCATGCGGGGAGGGAGAAACCCTTTATCCGTGGCTGTTAAATCAAGCACAGAACTCGGGTGTGGATTTATAGTTCCAATACCGACACTGTTTTGGGCAAAAGAAGAAATTGGCAATAGGCAACAGGCAATTTGCAATACGCAATTTGCCAAGCTGGTTTTTATTTTTGCCAATCCAAAATTATAAAAAAAATTTTCAGTTATTTTCATAGGTTTTTTTATTAACAAACCGCATTGTTAATTGCTTTTGCGCTCTCCAAAAAATGGCTTCTTTGAGAAGACATATCGAATTTTTATTGTTTAATATTTGTGCTATTTTTTCTTTTACTCCCATTTGTCTAAAGCGTGATTTATTGGATTTGTGAGATTATAAGATTCTAATTTTACTTTTATACATCATATCACATACAATAAATTTTATCCCACCATTCCAAAAATCCTATAAATCCCAGTTCAGACATTTTGTTTGAAATTCTTATTTGTCAATCTGTGAAACGCTAAACTCTTCGCACCAAAATTTATCAGTAATCCTATTTCCATATTATATGCTTCAAGATAATTTAATGCTTGTGCAATGTGAACATCTTCTAATATGATGATGGCTTTGAGTTCAACCATTATCAATTCTTCCACAAAAAAATCAACCCGTCTCGTTCCTATTTGTTGCTCACGGTAAAAAACAGGCATTTCCATTTCTCTTTTAAAACTAAGTTGTTCATAAGGCATTTCAATTGCCAGTGCTCTCTGATAAATTACTTCCTGAAAACCATTTCCAAGATCGGAATGAACTTTCATTGACGCTGAAATTATTCTCCTTGTGATATCTTCGTATTTCATATCAAATTTTATTATGTGAATTGCAAAATTACCACAATTGTCTGAACCAGGATTTATAGGATTTGTGGGATGTAGGGATTTTGTAATAGCGTAATCTCACGAATCTTTTAATCTTATAAATCCCAGTTCAGACAATAATTTTTTGACCGCTTCGCATTTTTCAAACAAAAAAATTAAAAAAATAACCAAATTCACTCCGTTGGACATTCGTCCTAAGGGGTAAACCAAATGCTAGTCTCTGAGGCAACGGAGCGAGAACCCGAAGGCCTTGTTGTTGCTATTTACGCTGCTGTTGCCACTGTAGAACTCCAGGTTCCAGCCTTTGATACTGCTGCTCTGCGAACTGCTCCAGTAGTCGCCGTCGATACCGGGAGGAAAACGCCCCCCATTGTTGTTACCCAAGTACCCGGCGGTATGCAATTTTAACACCGAATTATAAGTATCTGTATAATTAGCCCAACCCCCATTTGCATCAGCATTCGTCCATTCCGTTTGAGTAGGGATACGCCAACCGCTGCCAAGCTCTATGGTACAAGGGTCGTTTGCTGCAAGCCAATCGCTCGCTTCACTTATGTTTGTTATTGTCCATGCCGGAGTTGGCCCAACTTTATAACCCTGCTTACGGTTAAACTGCCAATACCAACCTGCAGCGGCATCGGCTGTATCGGTAGCCGAACTCGCCTGGTTTGTTGAACCCAAATTTTGAGTGATCCAACATTTACTCGCTCCTGAAAGGGAGGTTTGTGTTTGGCCATAATTTACAGTTTTACTTTCAGGCGCTAAAGAGCCAATTGTATGAACAATGTTCCCTGTGAAATTGCTGCTGTTGTATGCACAAGGAGGCCCCCCACAAGCGCTTGTAGTAATTACCACATCATCAAAAGAATCAGCACAAGGCGAATTAGATATGGTCCAGCGCAAGTTGGCTGTACCCGGCACAGCTAAGCCTGTTACACCCGAAGTAGGAGAAGAGGCACTAGTTACGGTGGCTGTGCCGGAAATTACTGACCATGCTCCTGTACCTACTGTGGCTGTATTACCAGCCAAAGTTGCAGTAGTTATACCACATGCCGGATTTATATCAGCACCTGCATTGGCTATAGGCATAGCTGAAAGTGTAATTGCTGTGCAGGATGATGCGCTTGTACCGCAAGCATTACTAGCTGTTACACATACATTACCATTGGCACTTGAAAAATCAACCGTAATACTTGTAGTTCCCTGCCCACTGGCAATGGTACTTCCTGAGGGGACTGTCCAGTTATAACTGGTCACACCGCTTACAGCTGCTATAGAATAAGCCACGGCTGTTGCATTTTGACAAGGTGTTGCACTGCCAGTAATAGAACCCGGTGTTGCAGGTGCACTTGAGTTACTTGGAAAAGGTAGCCAAGCCGAACCATTCCAATAGTCATACACATTACAATCCGTATTATAAATCATCAAACCTGTTGCAGGAGAAACTATGGCGTTCATCTGTGCTGTAGTCATGCGGGGAGGTAGAAAACCTTTAGCTGTAGAGGTTAAATCCAACAATGCCGTTGTGGCTGGTGTTGCACCTGCGTTAATACCTACACTTCCACCTGCATTATAAATGTTGTTGCTATTTAATACCCATTGTGAACCATCCCAATAAGTTGTATTTCCGATAGCGGTTCCGGCAGAAAGTAATCCGGTTGAGCCTGTGATACCATTGGCTCCATCACTTCCTGTTGCGCCTGTTGAACCTGTATTGCCAGTACTTCCGGTAGAACCAGTTGCACCGGTGTCTCCGTTAGCTCCATTCGTTCCGGTTGAACCAGTTGAACCATTAAGCCCTGCTCCCGATACAATGCCTTTCCAATACGTTCCGTTAAAATAATAAAACCTATTGTCAGGAATGCGATAAATTAACAAACCGGTGGCCGGTGATGCAATACCTGCCGTATCAGGTAGGCGGGGAACTAAAAATCCTTTATCCGTAGCTGTTAAATCAAGTACAGAACTCGGGTCGGGATTTATAGTTCCAATACCTACACTGTTTTGGGCGAAGCTGGATGCGAGGCTCATGAAGCAGAAGGCAAAAACACAGGCAGCCCTCAAACAGGCAATCTGTTGAAAGCCAATAATAAAAAGTAATTTTATTTTTTGCATAAATTTAGGTGAATTAGAATTTTGTTTAAGTTAAAGTACATTGTAATCTTCACAAGAAAATTGAAGGTTAAAATGCTTACAAACAATTTTCTAGATAAGCTCAAAATGACTGCGAAATTGGTTATTTCGAGCTTATAGATTATTGCGGCTGATTAAAATAAGTATTTAACTTATATAATGTCTATGGTAACTATTTAGTTTTTAAATTTTTAAAATAAATCAGCAATAACAAACCTTACAGAAAAGCCGAACACCTTACCATATAGTATTTGGGTTACGATAATCCGATTTGGTAGAACTATTAAGCTGGGTATCGAACAAAGTTACTGAAATTTTTTTATGGGGGCATTTATTAAAATAATTACCGTTAATAAGCTTATTGCCTGGGGTTTTCCTGCTAAAATTGGAGGCTTTGGAGCAAAAAAAATCGGAATACCAGCATTAAGATTGCGGTATTCCCATTTTGTGAAGAATATATAACCATCAATCATTAAAACTAATGTAAAACCAAAGGTCCCTATTTTAGGTTATCCCTTTGTATATTTAATGATTGTTAATATTTGAAAAATATAACAATTATTGAATTGAAATAAATTGATTGAGTTGGGCTAAAAGTGGGCTAAAAATTAAAGCCTTATAGGTAGTCTAATGCCCTTAAATAATTGCTAAAAGAGAATAAAATATACTACCTATTAATATTATAAGAGCTATAGGTGTGGCAATGATCCAAAACCAAGCCAAAAATTTTCCACTATATTTATTAGGTGCGTCCTTAATTTGTTTGATCGCAATAATACCCAAAAGAATTGCTAAAAAATACGGAAAAAATAAAAAGGAAAAAAAACCAAAAATAAAACTCGCTACAGCAAAAGGATTAACTTTTTTAACAATCACATAATCATCTTTAAGATTTTGCGACTCCGCAGGATTCTTAACTAACGTTTCCGCCTGCCCATTACTGTATTTAATGAAGGCTACTTCATTTTTATTTACAATTAACAATGGCCCGCTAATATTATCGCATCTCTTATATTTAATTTGTGTTTCATTTACCTCCAATATTTTTCCTGTTATTTCCATTCCGTTTCTTAAAGAGATCAAGTCACTGCAGCTATCTTTTTTTTCGCTAAAAATATTGTGATGAATGTTTACAATATTTATATTTAGTAATTTGTTATTTGAAGATGCAATAATTTCAGAGTCTACCGACGGTTGTTTAGTAACAGCTTCATTGGCAACATGGATCTCTTTTTTATTTAAATTTTTTTGCTCACATACAGCGCTAAGGTTTTCCCGCTTTTTTTTAGCAGAGGCCAATTCAACATGGTACCCCGGCATGTATGAACGTTTTATTACTGAACAAGATGTAGAAAGGAATAAGGTAGCTAAAAGAAAATAAACTATCTTTTTCATGGGTTAAATTTTAATCAAAGCTAAGCTTTTATTTTAAAAAAATACTTATTTAACTATTAAATACTGTAATTCATAGCAAAAAAGCCTTATTACTGGTATTAACTTGGGGGGATGGAAATAATGTTTAAATTAACAGAGGGGAAGCCACCGCTTATTGGCCTTGTATTTAAAAGCGAGAAAGAAGCCAAAATAGAACAAGTGTCTTTTAGATTTAAAACTTGTTGGCTTTTCAATAATGATTTTGGATTGCAACAGGACTGATCTTTTCAGCACGATAGCGGATCAATATTCCGCAAAAGAAATTCTGATAACGAATATTCTAAAGTATAAACAAAATTAGGACGATTTTTAAATAGTTGAGGAGTTGGTCTAAATATGGGCTTAACTATAAAATAATAACCGCCGAACTATAAATAGTAGGGCGGTTATGTTTTTTATCTGTGGAGAATATCGGATTCGAACCGACCACCCCTTCACTGCCAGCGAAGTGCTCTAGCCAAATGAGCTAATTCCCCAGTAATTTTTATTATAATACTAAATAACTATTTTTATTTCCATTAAAAAATAATTTCAGGAAATTTGCAATGGGTAGAAATTTTAAAATTATTAAACATTCCCATAAAATTGTATTAGCCAGTTATTTTATTTCTAGCCTCGGTAATTTTAGCTTTTAATAATAAAATATCGGTATTGTTAAGCTTTGGTTTGCCCTCCAAAGTTTTACAAAGAATTTGGATGTCCTTAAATGCTTCGGTTAACTTAAGAAAATCAGCATTTTTTATATTATCGTTAAACAAGTCTGAAATATAACGATAGGCGTACGCTTGCTCCCAAATACGATTATAAAGATTTTCGCTTTTGTCGTTTCTTGCCATGGTTCCTAATGCTGTAGTTGCAATGTGCAAACCCTCTAACCATCCTCCAGCAATAACAAGACCAGCAACTTCTACGCGCTCTTTAGATCGTAAATTTCTTTCTGCTTTGCTATAAACTTCATCAATTAATTCGGCAACCGCCTCTGCGCTATCTGCTTTACTCAAATTTTCGATTATCCTTTTTAATATTTTTTCGTCATAAGCACCAGAAACACCAAGTTCTTCTGACATCCTTTTAACAGCGCCTACATAACCCAGGGCATCTTGCATTTGTTTAAACCCTGTAACATATCCTAAATCGGTTCCGTAAATCCCTAAATTAAGCGCTTTTTGATAATTGGTTGAATAGCTCGATAATTTACTCGATGGGTTTACCAAGGTTCTATCATAACCTATTCCTGCGCCCGAAATTTCTTCTGTAACTTTTATTGGTGATGGCATATTTATACTTATACAAGCCAAACTAGATCTTGTAATTTTTGTTAAGGTGTCGGTGGTATCTTCCTCATCAAGCAAAACATCTTGGTGCTTGCCGCCGCAAGAGGCTAGCAAAAATGTTAAATAGCACAATCCGCATACAAGGGAAATCGATGAAAATATTTTTCTGTCTTTTATCATTATTAGTTTTTTTTAAATATTTTACAAATGTAATATTAAAATGAAATATAATTCTATTATTTTAATTTCCCTTTAAAAATAATAATTTCTATATTTTTAAAGGGAATCTCCCAAAAGGATTAAAGCTTTTTTAAAAAATTGCTTTTATTTCCTGAACATGCTATATTTGCAATCTTTTAGAAATTTTATAGATAATGGAGGATTCAAAAATAAATTCGAGTAAGGCGCCTGAGCCTGTTGGCTTATATCCCCATGCTCGCAAGGTGGGCAATTTGCTTTTTCTTTCTGGCGTTGGGCCACGAGAGCGGGGCAATAAAAAAATACCGGGGGTAAATTTAGACGAACAGGGCAATATTCTTTCTTACGACATTGCATTACAATGTGAAAAAACATTCCAAAATGTGAAGTATATATTGGAAGATGCCGGCAGCTGCTGGAATAATATCATAGACGTGCAAGTTTTTCTTACCAATATGAAAGCCGACTTCGCCATTTATAATGCTGTGTATGCCGAATGGTTTAAAGATAACCTGCCCTGCAGAACAACTATTGAAATCAACTGCTTGCCAACGCCTATTGCCATTGAATTAAAAGTAATAGCAACTATTTAAGAGCTTTGCTGTATTTGATAGCAATAACAATAATATTGGCAACAAAATTAATTTTCACAATTTAAAATAATAAATCCTTCCTACCAAGGAAGGCGGGAAAGCTAAATGAATTATAAAACATACACCAGCCTTAACCTTTCACAAACAGCGAAGGATATACAAATAAAATGGGACGAGGCTAAAATATTTGAAAGGTCGGTTTCTGAACGCGAGGGTTGTCCGTCTTTTGTTTTTTATGAGGGTCCGCCAAGTGCCAACGGTTTGCCAGGGATACACCATGTTATGGCGCGCGCCATAAAAGATATTTTCTGTAGATTCAAAACTCAGAAAGGCTTTCAAGTTAAAAGGAAGGCTGGATGGGATACACACGGTCTTCCAATTGAACTAAGCGTTGAAAAAGCTTTGGGGATAACCAAGGAAGATATAGGCACAAAAATTACTGTGGAGCAATATAACATTGAATGCCGCAAAGATGTAATGAAATATACAGATGTGTGGGCAGATGTAACAGAAAAAATGGGGTATTGGGTTGACATGAAAGAACCTTATATCACCTATGAAAACAAATATATTGAATCTGTTTGGTGGCTACTTAACAACTTATTCGCCAAAGGTTCTATATATAAAGGCTTTACCATACAACCGTATTCGCCGGCAGCAGGCACAGGACTTTCTACCCACGAATTAAATCAACCAGGTTGCTATAAAGACGTAAAGGACAGAACAGCTGTGGCTATGTTTAAAATTTCGACAGAACAGACGCTGGTGCTTAAAAATAATTTGGAGCTAACTAATGGAAATACTTTTTTTCTTGCATGGACCACCACACCCTGGACTTTACCTTCCAATACGGCTTTGGCTGTTGGAAAAAATATTGAGTACGCTGTTCTAAAAACTTATAACCCTTTTTCCTTAGAGCCTTGTAAGGTTATAATGGCTAGCGATTTAGTTTCGAAATATTTCAAACCGCAGCAGGTGCTAAGTATCGATAAGTGGGATAGTGTTAGCCCTAACAAAAATGAAATTCCTTATTGTTGCTTAGAAATTGTTTTGGGGAAGGATTTAGCGGGCATAAAATACGAGCAGCTACTTCCCTTTAGTGCTAACGAATTTGTTGAAATGAATGGTGAGCTATACCCCTTTAGGGAGGCGGGGGGCTTTGTTATCGTTGCTGATTTTGTAACAACATCCGACGGAACAGGTATTGTGCACATTGCTCCTAGTTTTGGTGCCGACGATTTTAGGGTAGCGAAACAAAATAATGTAGGCACTCTAACAATGGTAGATAGGCGAGGGAAGTTTCTTCCGGAAATAAATGACGGGCAATTTTTATTTGGCGATGAATACGTTAAAGAGGCTTATTTAAATGATTCGGAAAAAGAAATAGCATTCCTACATCAGAAAAGTATATTAGAAACCTCCGGAAAAATAAAAGAGCTGAAATCTTATTTAAGTGTAGATGAACGTATTGTTTTGAAGTTACAAGAAGAGGGGAAACTATTTAAAAAAGAAAACTACGAACACAGTTATCCACATTGCTGGAGAACCGACAAGCCAGTTCTATATTACCCTTTAGATTCCTGGTTTATAAAAACTACGGCCTATAAAGACCGTATGATTGAACTTAATAAAACCATTAACTGGAAACCAGAATCTACTGGTACCGGGCGCTTTGGAAACTGGCTGGAGAATTTAAATGATTGGAATTTATCGCGTTCTCGATTTTGGGGTATCCCCATCCCTATTTGGACTAGCGAGGATAAAACAGAACAAATATGCATTGGCTCGGCCGAAGATTTAAAAAAAGAAATTGACAACGCTATAAGTAAGGGTGTAATGAAAAGCAACCCGCTAATGGATTTTATACCCGGCAATAATAGCAAGGAAAATTATAACAGCTTTGATTTACATAAGCCTTATGTAGATTCTATCTTTTTAGAACGGAATGGTAAAAAACTTTTCAGAGAGCCCGACTTAATTGATGTTTGGTTTGACTCAGGAGCAATGCCATATGCTCAATTGCATTATCCTTTTGAGAATAAGGAGCTTATTGACAATACCCTTAAACCCTTAGTACTAAAAAGCAAGCCTACGCCGGGCGCGTTTCCGGCAGATTTTATTGCCGAGGGGGTAGACCAAACACGTGGTTGGTTTTTTACACTTCATGCAATAGCTACCATGTGTTTCGATTCCGTTGCATTTAAAAATGTAGTGAGCAACGGTTTGGTATTAGATAAAAATGGTCAGAAAATGAGCAAAAGACTGGGCAACGCCGTTAACCCTTTCGAAACCATAGAAAAATATGGACCCGATGCCACCCGATGGTACATGATTACCAACGCCGCGCCTTGGGACAATTTAAAATTTGACATAGAGGGCATTGGCGAGGTACAGCGCAGCTTTTTTGGTACGCTTCACAACATATATTCGTTTTTTGCATTGTATGCAAATGTAGATGAATTTAAATATTCGGAGCCGGAGTTACCTATCAATGAGCGCGCCGAGATTGACCGATGGATATTGTCTGAATTAAACACCTTGATTAATAAAGTGGAGGAGGCTTATTCTGATTATGAGCCTCACAGGGCCGGAAGGCATATAGAAAAATTTGTAGATGAACACCTCAGCAATTGGTACGTAAGATTATGCAGAAGGAGATTTTGGAAAGGTGATTATTCTGGCGATAAAATTGCGGCTTACCAAACACTATATCGTTGTATGGAAGTGGTTGCGCAGCTTGCTGCACCAATAGCACCATTTTTTATGGATCGCTTATATTCCGATTTAAATGCTATAACGGGCCGCGATAAAGCAGAATCTATTCACTTGAGTGATTTCCCGATTTCGAACAGACTGTTAATTAATACCGATTTGGAAGAACGAATGGAACTGGCACAGAAAATTTCCTCCATGGCACTATCGATACGTAAAAAAGAAAATATCCGTGTTAGGCAACCTTTAAACAAAATACAGATACCTTTATTGGACGATACCTTCAAAAATAAAATTGAGTCGGTTTCGGATTTGATACTTTCAGAAATAAATGTTAAAAATATTGAATTTGTTAATGAATCAAACACCTCTATTACCAAAAATTTAAAGTTAAATTTTAAAACATTGGGTAAAAAGTGCGGGAAAAATATGAAATTAGTTCAGTCTTTTGCAAATGACAATGCAGCAGCAATTATTTTAAGCATAGAAAAAACGGGGAGGTATAAAATTAATATTAATTCGGAACTAATAGAATTACTGGCGGAAGATGTAGAAATTATGCCCGTAGATATTCCTGGCTGGAAAGTTATAAACTCGGGACAACTAACTGTAGCAATGGATGTTACAATAACTCCAGCATTAAGGGAGGAGGGCCTGGCTAGGGAATTAGTAAATAGGATTCAGGGCCTTAGAAAAGAGTCTAATTTTGAACTTACCGACAGGATAAATGTAAAAATACAAAGAAACTCTGCTATTAATGCTGCTATTGATAATAATTTAAACTATATTTGCACCGAAATATTAGCTTCGTCTTTAGAACTTGTCGATATATTAGACTGTAATATGAGTTCAGAAATAGAGTTGGACGAAGAAATTAAAACATTAATAACCATTAATAAACTAAATTAACCCTAATTAAAAATGGCTAAAAAAATACAGAAGGGAAAAACAGTAAAAAAAGCTGAAATTTCTAAAAAAAAGGCGATTGTAAAAAAGGTGCTTGCTAAAAATATTAGCCCTAAAAAAACATTGTCAAGTAAAGTTGCAGCTAAAAAAACTTTAAAGACAAGCCCTAGTAAAAAGACTGTAAAAAAAGCTATTTTAAAAACTGTCAAAAAAGTTGCAAAAGCATCGAATGTAAAATCAAAGGCTAAAGTAATATCTAAAAATACTTCGAAAAAAATAACAGCTAAAAAGGTAATTGCTAAAAAGGTGGTTAAGCCAGCTAAGAAAGTTATAGCGAAAAAAGTTGTGGCTAAAAAGCTTAAAGCTAAAAAAATTATAAAGCCATTAAAAAAGACGCTTGTTAAAAAAGTTATAAAGCCTGCAAAAAAGTTATTAGTTAAAAAAGTGGCTGTTAAAAAAGTATTAAAGCCATTAAAAAATATTGTAGTGAAAGCAATTGTTAAAAAAGCAATTGTCAAACCTGTTGTAAAAGCTGAAGCGAGAGTTGTTATAGCTGCTAAACCAACTGCCATTGAAAAATTATTGTCTAAAAAGATTAAAAAAGACAAAATTGCCGCTAAAAAAAGCAAAAGTCTGGCTTTTGATTTAAATGAGGATACCAGAGATAGTGAAGTTATGATTGTGGAGTATAAAACACCTTCTATCCCTCGTCCGATGGGCCCTGTACCGAAGCCGCATGTTAATACCGATAAACGCACCCGTTATACCGATAGCGAATTAAAAGAATTTAAAGAATTGATTTTAAAGAAGCTTTCGGAAGCTCAGAAAGATTTTGACCTATTAAAAAGCACACTTTCTCATAAAGACGACAACGGCACCGACGATACTTCGCCTACATTTAAACTATTGGAAGATGGTTCGGACGTATTATCAAAAGAAGAAACCTCTCATTTGGCTGGCCGTCAGGAAAAATTTATTCAAAATTTACAAAATGCCTTGGTTCGTGTTGAAAATAAAACTTATGGCATATGCCGTGTTACAGGAAAATTAATTTCAAAAGAACGTTTAAGAATTGTACCCCACGCCACTTTAGCTATTGAAGCAAAATTGGAGCAGCAAATATAATAATACCATTCTTTTAAATTTTTAAAAAACCGTTTCGAAATTAAAAATTTGAAGCGGTTTTTTTTGTTTTAGTAAAGCTTTCAAAACAATTTCGATAAAACAGATATATTAATAAAAACAAAGGATTTCATTTTTTTGCAAAAAAAATGCTTATGAAAACGCGCTTAAGTAATGAACAAATGCGCTGCAGTATTGCAGGTGGAGGGCAATCGTTTGTTAATTTTTTATTTATTTTTAACAAGACAAAAGAAAAACACACAGTTTTTGAACCATTTAATTTGCGGATTTATTTCGAAAACTTCACTAATGCTTTTTATATTATTTTCTTTATTATTATTTTTATTCCCGATTATTTAGCCGGTATTAAATACAAAATAAGGGCAAGGGGGATTTTGGGGTGCCGAAACACATAGGAATGTAGAATCTTCTCAATATTCTTTACAGGTGCATAAAAGTGGTATAAAACATCATAATTTTAGTCGGCATGAAAGAAATTAGCTTTAAGAAAATATAATAGCTAAAAAAATTATAGATTTGGGCTTTATTTATTGTTTAATAATTAATTCGAATAAGCTGAAGGGATAAATTAAAAAAATCTTTAAAAACAATATTAAACTTCTACTATAAAAACGATTCTATGAATATTTTTTTAAAGCGAACGCTCACTGCTACGGTATTTTCGTCGATAGTTTTATCTTCTACTTATTATAATCAATTATCATTTTCCATATTATTTTTTATAATTACAATATTGGGCTGTTGGGAATTTTATACTTTATTAGAAAAGGCGGGGAATAAGCCTCAAAAACTAGCAGGAACAATAGCGGCTGCTATATTGTTTGGGACTAATGCACTAGCATGCATGCATGCAGAAAATGGTAATTTGTTATTAGAACCCAAATTTTTAGTAATTAATTTACCTATTTTATTTCTTATTTTTATCATTGAACTTTATTTAAAAAATTATCAAGCTTTTCAAAATATAGGCTATACAATATTGGGATTAATATATGTATCGTTGCCATTTACATTGTTAAATTATATAAGTACTTTAAATCAAATATATAATTATGAAATAATATTCGGTTTATTTTTTATTCTTTGGACTAACGATTCGGGGGCATATATTGTGGGCTCCTTGATAGGTAAAAATAAATTATTTTCCAGAATATCGCCAGGGAAAACTTTGGAAGGGTTTATTGGTGGTGGTGTTTCGGCTTACGGGGTGGCATTTATTATATCTAAATATTATTTAAGTATAGATTCAATTGACTGGTTGGTAATTGCTTCTATTTTGATAGTGATAGGCACTTTAGGAGATTTGGTAGAATCTTTACTTAAAAGAAGTTTAAATGTGAAAGATTCGGGTACTATTTTACCTGGACATGGCGGTATATTAGATCGTTTTGATAGTTTAATATTATCGAGCCCTTTTATTTTCGCTTATTTATTTTATAAATACCATTAGCGCATGGTATATTTAAAATTCATTTTTTAATTAAAAAATAGTATAAAATTATATCAGATAATATTTACCACTACGCTTAAGTTACTCATCCTTAATACACCTAACAGATAAGCCATTTTTTTTATCGTGTATATTTTTACCCACATTACTTTTATTATAACTCTGATCTCTATAAATAGCATTTTCCTCATTTTCTGAAGAGCTGGTCCACCAGTATCCAAAACTTCCAATATAAAAAAATACGCCATTTTTAAAACGGTAACCACCAGGCAAACCACCAAAACCACTAATATTATTCCCGTTACTGAATTTATTCAAATGTTCTTTCCAAACACCTATAGTTTTAGTTTTTTCGCCTGCAATATCTTCACCTCCTAAAAATTCAGTTAATTCAATCCATTCTTTATCCGATGGTATGTGCCATCCAACAGGTGCTAAACCTCTTGGATCGTTAACGGCATACCAATTATATAACTTACCATAAACGGAGCCATTAAAAATTCTATTTTCGTAGTAACACCAAGCGGGTTTACCTTTACGAGCGTATCTTTTCCATTTTCTATCTGATTTTACTTCTTTTATTTTATCTCCATTAATAAATTTACTGACATTTAAATTTTCGGATTTCCATATTTGATTTCCAATTTTTACAGATGTGTTTTGTCCATAAAATTGATGTATAAAAAACAAAAAATAAATAATTGCAATAAAGAGCCTTTGATTTTTAAATTTCATTTTAATAAAGTAATATTTATTTTATTTATATCCCATTTTATATCCCAAACTTAGCGGAGAGCTCTAACATCTTTATTATAGGCTTTTTAGCACTTTCCATTAATTCAATTGGTAAATTTATTTCGGGTAATTCGTATTTTAGGCAATTATATAACTTTTCGAGGGTATTTAGTTTCATATAAGGACATTCGTTACAAGCACAGGAATTATTTGGTGGTGCGGCTAAAAATAGCTTTTCTGGGCTATTTTTCATCATCTGATGCAGAATACCAGATTCTGTTACTACAATAAATTCTTTTGCTTCTGATTTTTTAGTAAAAGCTAATAAAGCACTTGTACTTCCAATAAAATCTGCTATTTCTAATAAATCCTCTTCGCATTCGGGATGTGCTATTATTTTTGCATTGGGGTACTTATTTTTTAATTTTATTATTTTTTCTAAAGAAAATATTTCATGAACCATACAGCTACCATCCCATAATAACAAATCACGACCTGTTATTTTACGCATGTAAGCTCCTAAATTTTTATCGGGGGCAAATATGATTTTTTGTTCTTTAGGTAAGCTATTAATAATTTTTTCGGCATTGGAAGAGGTACAAATAATATCCGTTAAAGCTTTTATTTCGGAGGAACAATTTATGTAAGAAATAACTAAATGATCGGGATTTTTTAATTTAAATTCTTTAAATTTATCACTTGGACAAGAATCTGCTAAGGAACATCCGGCGTTTAAATCTGGTAATAAAACTTTTTTGTCGGGGCATAATATTTTAGCTGTTTCGGCCATAAAATGAACCCCTGCAAAAACTATAATTTTTGCGGGAGTTTTAGCTGCTTCCTGGGATAAAGCCAAACTATCTCCAATAAAGTCTGCAATATCTTGTATATCAGCATCTTGATAATAGTGGGCGAGGATAATTGCATTTTTTTCTTTTTTTAGATTATTTATTTCCTGGAACAAATCTAAGGATAAATCGATTGGAACATCCAAATAGCCTTTTGTTAAATTTTTAGTTTCCATAATAATAATAATATATTTTATATTTAAATATTAAAAGAAATATTGTTGTTATTGGTCTGTTAATACTGTTAAAATCTTTTGTTTAAAATAATTGATATTATAGATATTAACAATTAAAGAAGATAAATTAACATAAAAATTAAACTTAAAACGTTAATTAACAATATGATAATATTTTATTAACATAAGTCTTATAAGTATTTAAGTAATAAATTTAATTCAAAAGTATTAATTTTTATGTTATTAAATTGTTGATTTTTAATATTAAATTATGAAAACAAATTAGCGAAATATTAAAATATTAATTCATGCAAAAGTATCTTTTAAAAATCCAATATATTTTTTCAATTATATTTTAATAGATATATTCCTTATTAACAAAACACCTGTTAATAAATATAATTTTAACTTGTTTATTACTAGGCTTTTATTTTTAAACTTTACACCATTGTTAATAAGCTTCAAAAGCTGTTAATTAAGGTTATTAATTATTGATAATCAGGTAGATATAAATTATATTAAATTTATTTAATAAATAAAAATGAAAATAGCCATAGGTTCTGATCATGCTGGATTTTCCTTAAAAGTAATATTAAAAAATTATCTGGAAGAAAAAGGCATACAGGTAAATGATTTTGGAACTTTTACCGAAGAAAGTGTTGATTATCCCGATTTTGCTCATCCTGTTGCTGAAAGTGTAGAAAAAAAAGAAGTAGATTTCGGAATAATCATGTGTGGTACCGGCAATGGTATTAACATTGCTGCCAATAAACATAAAGGCATAAGAGCTGCGCTTTGTTGGAATAGCGATATTGCAATATTGTCCAGGCAGCACAACGATGCTAATATTTTAACTCTCCCTGCTCGCTTTATAAGTAAAGAAGAGGCTATTAAATGTGTAGAAAGTTTTATTAAAACCCTTTTTGAAGGCGGCAGACATTATGGAAGGGTTAAAAAAATATCGGATTTTTAATTGTCTTTATTTTCTTGTATACATGGAACACGTTATTAAAAAAAACACCTTTTCTTCTTTTTTATTTTCTTCATTAATATTGAGGTTTATCAATAAAATGAAAAGACCCCTGCTGTTTTTTTTAAATTATTTTTATTTTTCAAGCCTTCTTTTTGCTCAGCCATTAAATACCACAGCTAAAACCAATTACGAAACTAAAGAAGATACCCACGCCCACGCTTATTCAACGTATATTTCTGCAGCGAGTATTAGTAAAAATATATATGTATTAGCCTCAGATGAATATGAAGGTCGCGAGACAGGTAAAAAGGGTCAGAAAATGGCTGCTGCATACATTGCCGATGAGTTTAAAAATGCTGGCATCCCCCCTTATTATCAAAATACATATTACCAGGAGTTTTTTCTAAATGTTGTATTACCCATGCCCGCAGAAATTTTTGTTGATAATAAACAATACATAGCAAACGTAGATTATTATAATTACCCTTCCCAATCGGAACAGAACATAGCAGCTAGCAGCATAAGTTTTTTAGGTTATGGCATTCAGGATGGTTTATATGATGATTATAAAAACAAGAATACAAAAGGGAAAATATTAATGGTAATGGCTGGGGAGCCCTTTTCCAGAGATTCACTTTCATTAGTTACAGGTCAAAAAGCAAAATCCCTTTGGTCTACTTTTTATAAACTAAAAGTAGAAAAAGCAGTGGAAAATGGTGCACAGGGCCTTCTAATTGTGGTAGACGATATTCAAAAAGAAATGGCGGAAAACAAACACCAAATAGATTCACCGGCAATGAAACTTGAATTAAGCAGCGACGAAATGTTTATTATTTTTATTTCAAAAAAAATAGCCAACGCTATTTTAAAGAACCAGACAATTGACCAAATAAAACAGAAAATATCAAATAAAGAGCCCTTATTAAACAAGGAGTTAATAACTAAATTTGAAATCAATCTAAAAAATAAACTTCAAAAAATAAGTACAGAAAATGTATTGGCTTATGTTGAAGGGAGTGATTTAAAAAGCGAATTAATTATTATTACAGCCCATTACGATCACCTTGGCATAAGTGGCAATATAGTTTATAATGGCGCCGACGATAATGGCTCAGGAACTGCTGCTGTTATGGAGCTGGCAAAAACGTTTGCAAAAGCCAAAAATGAGGGATTTGGTCCCAGAAGGAGTATTTTATTTATGACTGTTGCTGGTGAAGAAAAAGGCTTATTAGGATCTGCCTATTATGTTAAAAATCCCGTCTACCCACTTAATAATACTGTTTGCAATTTAAATATAGACATGATTGGACGCCTTGATGAAAAACACGAAAAGAATTCGAATTATGTATACCTGATAGGATCAGATAAATTAAGCTCTAGCTTGCACACAATAAGCGAAAATGCTAATAAAACCCATGTTAATTTGGATTTAGACTATACTTTTAACGATGAAAAAGATAAAAACAGGTTTTACTACCGTTCCGATCATTATAATTTTGCGAAAAATGGAATACCGGTAATATTTTATTTTAATGGCATACATGCCGACTACCACAAAGAAACCGATGAGGCAGAGAAAATAGATTTTTTAAAAATTGAAAAAATAACACGCCTGGTGTTTTTCACAGCCTGGGAGCTGGCAAACCGAAACGAAAGAATACAAGTGGACTCACATAAAAAATAGACAGGCTTTTAAAAATAGTAAAAATTTTAATTTGAATTTTGGAATTAAAAGCCACAGTTTTTATTTTGTATGAAAATAATACCTAAAATATTTAATTATTTTTATTAACTTTGAAGTGAAAATTGTATCTAAATCTGTTTATGATTTAGAACCGTATAATTAAATTTAAAAACAATAGGACAGGGCATGAATACTAATAATGAAGAGAAAAAAGAAAACGATTTAGTTAGCCCCCCTCCCTATATTAATCAAGAAGGAAAACCTGAAAACACTCCGTTTGATTCAGATGACATTTTAGATATTAGTCAGGAAGAAAAAAGTGAAACTACTGCTGCTGATGAAAATCAAAGTAAAACGATCAAAACTATTTTAATTTTAGTTTTGTTATTGTTACCAATTGTTTATATTTTTTACAAAACAGCAGGTAATTCTAGTTCAACTCCTGAGCAGGCGACTAATCAGGCTCAGACGATAGATGTTGCTGCTTATGAAAATGCTGCTAATGCAAACCCTACTTTTAGTAATCTACTTAACCTTGCTAATGCGTATATAAATACTGGAGCAGCTGGGAAGGCTATTGAACCTTTAAAAAAAGCTATT
>CAMBDK010000058.1 GCA_945865315.1 Chitinophaga pinensis
AGATAGAGCAACTACCCAATGATAAAAAGAAGCTGCTAAAGGAGTTTCTGGATGCTTTTGTTTTTAAAGCGAATGTGCAGCAACTATCTCACTCATAATTTTTGATTTCACTTCAAACAAAAAACGCTATCGGTCGGATATTAATACTAATATCAAAATAAATAATCAAAGAATTTACCAATCGATTATTTATTTGGTACGTTTCAATTCTTAGGATTATTATTTTTGATTTTGCTTAATCTTATATAAGGAAGCGTTATTTAGTTAATTTTCTGCTTATAAAAGTTTTATTTCCTTTAGATCAAAATCTTTAACTTCTCCCGACTTTAATTGTAATTGTAATTTGCCGATTTTTGAAATGTCGATTATTTTACCTTCAAAAATAGTATTATTTGATGTGTAATTGTGCCATTCATTAAACAAATAAAGTTGATGCAAATATGCCTTGTTAATATCTCCTCTATTATTACTCTTTAATTGCAAATAACGCGCTTCTATAAACTCGCATAAGCTTTCAATTATCATCAGCAAATCAAATTCTTTATTTAATAACAATGAAAGGGATGTCGCATTTATATCAGAATTAAATTGAGTTTGATTAATATTTATTCCAATGCCTATAACAGTATGTTGAATGGTGCTTTCACGAATTGTATTTTCTATTAATATACCGGCAATTTTTTTGTTGTTAATAAAGATATCATTTGGCCATTTTATCTTTACTTCCTGCTTTTTGCCATTAGAACTTATAATTTCTGCCAATAAGTCAGCAACGGCTAAAGATACAAATTTGTTGAGTAAAAATTGCTCGTCTAGCTTTAAGAAGGGAGGATTTAAAATAATGCTTAAAGCCACGTTTTTATTCGCTTCACACTCCCATCTGTTGCCTCGTTGCCCTCGCCCTTTTTTCTGGTTAAATGTATAAATTAATGTACCCTCCAATGGATTAATTTGCTCCAATAATTCATTGGCATAACTGTTGGTAGACTCTATTGATTTTAAATAGATAAGGTTTTGCCCTATAAATAATGTTTTCATGGACTAAAATGAGAAAGTTTTGACTACTTTTGCAAGAAATAAAATTTCATACTATAATACTCTTGAGAAAATTTTAAAACGAAGATAAATACTAATCACGTCTTAATATATTTTTTATTTTTAATTTATATTGACTTTTATTAAAAAACGAAATACAACCGATAATTTTAACTGATGACAATAAATAAAACGAATAACAATAAATCCCCAAAAAGTATTGAGTCTAAAGCTAAAGCAGCGCTTGTAAAAAAGAGCCCTCTTAAAAAAGTAACTGTTTCTGTAAAAAAGAAATCTGAAAAAACCTCCGATTCTATAAAGGAAAATAGTGTGAAAAGTAAAAATGTGAAGACTGTTATTAAAGTCGCACCTATCAAAAAAAATAGTAAAGTAAATAAAACAGAGAAACTCGCTGTCGTAAAACTTCCTGCAAAGTTAAGTGCGAAAAATTCAAAAACTAAAGCTTCAGCAATTAAAAAAGAAAAGTCTAAGTTTGAAAAGAACACAATCCAACAGCTTGTAGATGCTGCTGTAGAAGGGATTCTTGAAGTAAAGGGTAGGAATATAACGATTCTTAATTTAGAAAAAATTAATAACCGTGTTTGTGATTATTATATAATCTGTCAGGCCGATTCTAGCACACAAGTAAATGCCATTGCAGGTTCGGTTGAAACAATAGTAAAGAAAAAAGTTTCAGAAAGACCATACCATACAGAAGGGTTTCAAAATTCTGAATGGATATTAGTTGATTATGTAACAGTGGTAGTGCATGTTTTCCAATCACACATACGCGATTATTTTAACCTAGAAGGTCTGTGGGCTGACGCAGAAGTTACAAAAATTGCATTTGATTAATTTTTACAATCAGCTTTATAATTAAAAGTAAAAACTTAATACATTTTAATAAATTTTAACACATCGTATTTATCTAAATAAGTTTAAAGAACGAAATATAATAATGAGCGAACAAGCAGAGAGTAATAATCAGAAAGAAAGCCCTACACCATTGAAGAATAAATTACCAAAAAAACCAATGGTGCCCAAAAATTCATTTAGTTTTTATTGGATTTATGGAATAATAGCTGTTGTTTTAATTGCAATGCAAGTGATGAATTTTAGCACTCCTTTGAAAGATGTTAAATCTTCCGACTTCTTTGAAAATATGCTGAAACAGCACCATGTTGGTAGGCTTGTAGTAATACCAAATCTACAAATTGCTGAAATATATATTAATAGAACTAATTTAAGCCTTCCCCAATATGTAAAGGAAGGATTAAATAAACATCCTAACGGGCCGCATTATAAAATGAAAATTTTGTCGGTTGAAAGCTTTAAAGCTGATTTGAATGATGCGCAAAAGGATTTTAGTCCGGAGGAAAAAGTTTACCCAGAAAGTGATCAACGCACAACATGGACTGACCAGCTGGGCTGGATTCTGCCAATTGTTTTAATGGTAGTTATTTGGATTGTAATAATGCGCCGGATGGGTGGCGGCGGTGGAGCAGGGCAAATTTTTAATATTGGCAAATCAAAAGCTACACTTTTTGATAAAGACTCTAACGTAAATATTAATTTTAATGATGTAGCAGGGCTTGAAGGAGCAAAAATAGAAATAAAAGAAATTGTAGATTTTCTAAAAAACCCTGCAAAATATACAGCTTTGGGAGCAAAAATACCTAAGGGAGCATTGCTGGTAGGACCTCCAGGAACTGGTAAAACTTTGTTGGCAAAAGCTGTTGCTGGCGAAGCGCAAGTGCCATTTTTCTCGCTTTCAGGATCAGATTTTGTAGAAATGTTTGTGGGAGTTGGTGCGTCAAGGGTTCGTGATTTATTTCGTCAGGCGAAAGAAAAATCACCTTGTATCATTTTTATTGATGAAATTGATGCAATAGGCCGCGCGCGTGGAAGAAATCCTGCACAAGGCGCAAATGACGAACGTGAAAACACATTAAATCAATTACTTACAGAGATGGATGGCTTTGGTACCAACAGCGGGGTTATCATACTTGCAGCTACCAATCGTGCAGATATATTAGATAGGGCATTGATGCGTGCCGGGCGTTTTGATAGGCAGATATATGTGGATATGCCTGATTTAAATGAAAGGAAGGATATTTTTAAAGTGCATTTAAAACCATTAAAAATAGCAGAATCAGTAGAAGCTGATTTTTTAGCAAAACAAACTCCAGGGTTTTCGGGTGCTGATATAGCAAATATTTGTAATGAAGCGGCATTAATTGCAGCAAGGCATGATAAGAAGGTAATTGAAAAACAAGATTTTTTAGATGCTGTAGATCGAATCATTGGAGGGCTGGAAAAGAAAAACAAAATTATTTCTGTAAACGAAAAAGAAGTAATAGCATATCACGAAGCGGGCCATGCTGCTACCAGTTGGTTGTTAGAGCACGCCTCGCCACTTATTAAAGTTACAATTGTTCCTCGTGGTCGCTCATTGGGGGCTGCATGGTATTTACCTGAAGAACGCCAAATTACTACCACTGAGCAATTGTTGGATGAAATTTGTGCTACTCTTGGCGGCAGAGCTGCCGAAGATGTGGTTTTTGGGAAAATTTCAACAGGCGCTTTAAGTGATTTAGAAAAAACTACCAAACAAGCGTATGCCATGGTTACTATTTATGGATTAAATAACAAGCTTGGAAATATTAGTTATTACGATTCTACCGGTGCTAATGAATATGGTTTTACTAAACCTTATAGCGAAAAAACGGCTCAGGTAATTGATGAGGAGGTTAGTAAAATAATTGAATTAGCTTACGCAAGAGCAAAATCGATACTTGTAAAAAACAAACATTTATTAAAAAAATTAGCTGAAAAATTGCTTGAAAAAGAAGTAATATTTAAAGAAGATCTTGAACTTATATTCGGAAAAAGACCTTTTGATAAAGATGTTTTACCATTAATAAATCCTGTTGAACCTGAATCAAAGGCAAATGCCGAAAATAATCAAAAAACAATTGAAGGTAAAAAAGAAGAGGATGTTTTAAAAGAAACTAAAGGGGAGGTTGTTTTAAAAGATATTGAGTCGGAAAAGCCTTTGAATACTTTGTTTTAGTTATTGGAACTTTTTTAACGACTATTTTCTTTTTTATATTTTAACCCATGATGAATTTAAAAGGCATGCTTTTTATAAACCTTATTAATATATTTTTTTATCAAATTTAAGTTACTACAGACAGCTGTTTTTTTTACCAAACCAGAATAATTTTAATTTGTTTTTATGTCAGGGGACTTTACATCAAAAGAAAAAGTTTTAAAAAGAATCCGAAAGGCCTTGATTCAAAAGTCATCCAAGGAAATTATTGACGTAGATATTGAATCGGATATTTACACAGCTTCTGAAGAGCCGCTGGACATTCAATTTGCACAGAAATTTTCAGGACTAAATGGTAAATTTATTTTTTGTGAAAACGAAGCAGAGTTTATCGAAAATTTCGATTTTATTTCTAAGGATCATAATTGGAAAAATATATTTTGCTTAGAACCGGAGATAAAATTATTACTTCAAAAAGGAAATATTGAATATTCAGATAAAGAGACGGATTTATTAAAAACGGATATTGGTTTAACCTTATGTGAATGCCTTGTTGCACGTACAGGAAGTATCATCATAACATCCAAACAAGCATCTGGCAGAAGACTTCCTATTTACGCAAACTACCACGTTGTAATTGCATATACTTCGCAATTGGTCTATACATTAAAAGATGCTTTAAAGCATATCCGAGAAAAGTATAAAACACAGCTACCATCAATGATTTCAGCTATTACTGGACCTAGCAAAACAGCGGACATTGAAAAAACATTGGTACAAGGAGCGCATGGTCCAAAAGAGGTTTTCGTTTTTTTAATTGACGACACTCCTATTAGCTAGTTCACTTATTTACTGTCCCCTTTTTTTTCAACCCTGCTTAACTTGCAGATTACTAAAAACCTTAAGATTTTGCTAATAATTGTTGTTTTATATTAGTACGCTAAATTAAAATATATAGCAACATTATAAAAAAACAAAAGGCCTATTTTTAAAATCAAATATTTTTAATCCTTTCGAATTGTTTTTTATTAAAAAGTTTATATTAGTAAATAGAATATATGTTCTTTTTTATTTCGATAATTTTGATTTTAAAAGCGTATTTTTATTGTAAATTTGTATCTGAACAAAAATAAACAGATGGGAAAAGTTGTTATCAAAAATAATAATGTTGATGTTAAAGAAACGAAATCAACAACAAAATTTAGCAAAGAAACTTACCTTAAGTGGTATGAGTCAATGCTGTTAATGAGAAAGTTTGAAGAAAAAACTGGACAGTTATACATTCAGCAAAAAATACGTGGGTTTTGCCACCTTTACATAGGGCAGGAAGCATTGGTAGCAGGTTCCGAATCAGTATTGCGCAAAAACGACCGTGTTATTACTGCTTATCGCGACCATGTTCATCCTATAGGAAGAGGCTTGCATCCAAAATACATCATGGCTGAAATGATGGCTAAAGCTACCGGTTGCTCTAAGGGCAAGGGAGGTTCCATGCATATTTTCTCGAAAGAATTTAATTTTTTCGGTGGTCATGGTATTGTTGGCGGACAGATTCCTTTAGGAGCAGGTATTGCATTTGCAGATAAATATAATGGCAATGATAATGTAACACTTTGTTATATGGGCGATGGCGCTGTTCGCCAAGGAGCGTTGCATGAAGCTTTTAATATGGCCATGCTTTGGAAATTACCTGTAATCTTTATTATTGAAAATAATTATTATGCCATGGGCACTTCTGTTGAGCGCACATCCAATGTTCACAATTTATATAAAATTGGTTTAGCCTATGACATGCCGTCCTTTCCTGTTGATGGAATGACTTGCGAAGATGTTCATGATGCTTTAGAAAAGGCTGTTGCAAGGGCACGCCAAGGGGATGGCCCTACTTTATTGGAGATGGAAACGTATCGTTATAAGGGGCATTCTATGAGTGATGCTCAAACATATAGAACTAAAGAAGAAGTGAAAGAATACCAAGCACAAGACCCTATTCAAAAAGTATTATTAACCATCAAAAAAAACAATTGGCTAAGCGATGCAGAAATTGAAGCTGTAGAAAATCGTGTAGATGATATTGTTGCCGAGTCTGTTAAATTTGCTGAAGAGTCACCCTATCCAACACCTGATGAATTGTACAAAGATGTATATACACAATCAGATTACCCATATATTATTGAATAATAAGAAAAAAATGATTTAAGTAATTATTAGAATAAATAATTTTAAAAAAATATGGCTGAAGTGGTTAGAATGCCCAAGTTAAGTGATACTATGACGGATGGCGTAGTTGCAAAGTGGCATAAAAAAATTGGTGACAAAGTAAAATCGGGAGAATTGCTTGCCGATATTGAAACAGATAAGGCTACCATGGAATTTGAATCTTTTCAGAATGGCGTTTTATTGCATATTGGTGTTCAGGAAAATAAAAGTGTGCCGGTAGATTCTATACTGGCAATATTAGGAAGTGAAGGGGAGGATATCTCTTTATTACTTGCTGAGGAGGCAAAAAAATTAAGTGATGTTAAAGAGGAGGTAAAACAAGAACCGGAAAAAGAATCGCTTAGTCCTAAAAAGGAAATTAATATTGAAAGTGCTTTGGTAGTTAAAAGTAATACCCAAGAGACTGTAAATACAATTTCAAGTGGCGAGCGACAGAAAATTTCTCCTCTTGCAAAAAAATTGGCAACAGATAAAGGCATTCGGTTAAATACTTTAAAAGGTACTGGTGATGGAGGAAGAGTAATAAAGCGAGATGTTGATAATTACCAATCAAATGGTGTAGTTGCTGATTTTGTTGGTGTAGAAAGCTATATAGACGAGCCGGTTTCGCAGATGCGTAAAACAATTGCGCGAAGATTAGGAGAAAGTAAATTCTCTGCTCCTCATTTCTATTTAACAATGGAAATTAATATGGATGAAATTATAAAGGCGCGTGAGGTAATTAATACTGTTGCCAGTATGAAAATTTCATTCAACGATATAGTTATTAAAGCAGTAGCTTCAAGTTTACGCAAGCATCCTAAAATTAATTCATCCTGGCTGATTGATAAAATACGTTATAACAATCATATTCACATTGGAGTAGCAATTGCAGTTGAAGAGGGATTGCTGGTTCCTGTAGTAAGATTTGCTGACAGTAAAACATTAACACAAATTGCTGCCGAAGTAAAAAATTATTCTACTAAAGCAAAAGATAAAAAGCTGCAACCAAGCGATTGGGAAGGCAATACCTTTACCATTTCTAATCTTGGCATGTTTGGTATCGAGGAGTTTACTGCAATAATCAATCCTCCCGATTCTTGTATCTTAGCTGTTGGAGGGATAAAACAAGTCCCTGTAGTAAAAAGTGGTCAAATTGTACCTGGCAATACTATGAAAGTGACCTTATCCTGCGACCATAGAGCAGTTGACGGCGTTTTAGGCGCTGCCTTTTTACAAACACTAAAATACAATTTAGAAAACCCTATTCTTTTGTTGGGAGCCTATTCAATTTAAAAACACCTTCTTTTTTTATTTACTTAACTTTTATTAGTTAGTAATTGATGCGTCAAAATACATTAAGTAAAGCTTTCAAAATAATTTCGACAAAACAGATATATTAATAAAAACAGATGATTTCATTTTTTTTGCAAAAAACATCCTTACGAAAACGCGCGTGAGCAATGAACAAAAGCGATGCAGGGTTGCAGGTGGGGAGAAATCGTTTGTTATTCATTTTTTTGTTTATTTTGTATCAAGACAAAAGAAAAACACACAGTTGTTGAACCATTTAATTTGTAGATTTATTTCGAAAACTTCACTAAGCAGTGATTCAGCAGTTAAATTATTATAATCATTTTAAAAAATATAAATCATGAAAGTATTTATAACGATATCTTTTGCAGTTTTATTCTTATCAGCAAAAGCTCAACCTATAAGCAAATTGGAGGCTTCTCAGCCTGAATCAAAAAGAATGACTCCTGAAATACTCGCGCAGCTTGGTAAATTAAATACATTGGGTATTACAAAAGATAGAAAATCAATAGTGTTTAGTGTTCGTAAATATAATCTGAAAGAGGACAAGAGTACGACAACAAATTTTAATTTATCGATAGATGGGGGAGAAGCAAAAGAAATTAAAAGTACTGACGATTTATTGATTAACGATCGTATTTCGCCGGATGGGAAATATAGTATTTCTATGAATGAAGTGAAGGTGAAAAATATATTCGGGAAGGATGTTTATCCCCAATTTAGTAAGTCGGATGTGATGATTTATGATAACCTTAATTACCGTCATTGGGATACATGGGAAGATGGGAGTTTTGCTCATGTGTTTTTAAATACAATAACAGATAAAAAAATTACAGACAGTATTGATATTATGCCCAACGAACCATTCGACAGCCCTCAAAAACCATTTGGTGGAGATGAAGATTTTATTTGGGCTCCGGGTGGCAGGCAAATTGTGTATGTTACCAAAAAAAAGTTTGGTAAAGATTATGCCTTGAGCACCAATACCGACATCTATTCCTATTCACTTGAAACAGGGAAAACAATTAATTTAACAGATGGAATGGAAGGATACGATATAAAGCCTGCTTATTCATCAAAGGGCGAATTGGGGTTTTTAAGCATGAAAACAGATGGGTATGAATCAGATAAAAATGATATTATTATTTACAATGGTACAACGAAATTAAACCTAACAAAAGATTGGGATGGCACTGTTGATGATTTTAAATGGAGTACCGATGGCTTAAAAATATATTTTACAGCTGCTACAGATGGCACTATTCAGCTGTTTTCTGTTGACAATATTCGCGTAGAAAATAAAACACCTGTTGTTAAACAAATTACTAGAGGGGATTTTGATATACGAAATATGATAGGACAAGTGGATAATAAAATGTTTGTTGAAATAACGGATATGAATCATGCTGCAGAAATCTATGCCGCTAATTTATCTGATGGTAGCACCAAGCAAATAAGCCATATCAATGATGCTATTTATAGTGATTTAACACTTGGTAAAATTGAAAAACGTTTTTTTACAGCCACTGACGGCAAACCATTACTAGTATGGGTTATTTACCCTCCCGATTTTGATTCTAAAAAAAAATATCCTACTTTACTTTATTGCCAGGGTGGGCCCCAATCCCCTTTAACACAATTTTATTCCTATCGTTGGAATTTTCAATTAATGGCCTCCAATGGTTATATTGTTGTAGCGCCTAACCGGAGAGGGATGCCCGGGCATGGAGTAAAATGGAATGAACAGATTAGCAGAGATTATGGGGGACAGAATATGAAAGATTATTTATTATCTATAGATGAATTATCGAAGGAGCCCTATGTAGATAAAGCTAGGCTAGGGGCTGTGGGGGCCAGTTATGGAGGATACTCTGTTTATTTTTTGGCTGGGATACACAATAAACGTTTTAAAACATTTATTGCACACGACGGAATATTTGATTGGAGAAGCATGTATGGAACTACGGAAGAAATATTTTTTGTTAATCAAGATTTAGGAGGACCATACTGGAAAAATGAAAACAGCGCTGTACAAAAAAGTTATAATGAATTTAACCCAATTAATTTTGTAAAAAAATGGGATACCCCAATTTTAATTATTCAAGGAGGAAAAGATTACAGAGTACCTATAGAACAGGGCTTAGGGGCGTTTCAAGCGGCGCAACTATTAGGGATAAAAAGCAAATTGCTTTATTTCCCAAATGAAAATCATTGGGTATTAAAAGATCAGAACGGTCTTGTTTGGCAGCATGAATTCTATCAATGGCTAAAAGAAACCCTTTAGCAGCAAGATTATTAAAAAAGGAGAATATCTTTTTCAATATTTTTTAAAACTTGAAATTCCAGGTTATAGAAGGTAATATAGGAAACAAATATACTTGTTTTGCCTTTGCTTTATAATCACCAGTGGCTATACTACCTTCACTCGAGAAATAAACGATGTAAGGATTATGTCGATTATAAACATTGAATACGCTGAAGCTCCAGCTCGATTCATAGTTTTTCATCCAATTTTTAATATTAATTGAGGACGGATCCTTTCCTTGTTTTTGGTACCGCTTTATTAATCTAGCTTTTTTTCTTTCTATTTTAAGGTTTCTATTAGGTGTTAATGTAGCTGAAAGATCTAGTCGGTGATAAGCAGGCATCCTAAACCCGTTTCTGTCGCCATACTCAGTAACAAAATTACCATCAATTATATAGTATGCAACAGGAACAGTTATTGCATTGCCGGAGCTGTATACCCAAACAGCAGCAAAGCTCCATCTTTTACTTAAATCGTAACTAGTAATCAATGAAAAATCATGTCTCCTGTCATATTTAGCATAAAATTCTTTGCCAAGGTTTAATTCGGGAAAGGTGCGTTTGGTATGAGATAAAGTATAGCCAATCCAGCCATTAAATTTCCCTATTCGTTTTTTCACAAAAAATTCAGCGCCATAAGCTTGCCCCTTACCAAATATGAATTGGTTATCGGCATTGTCATTAATTTCAGCGGAAGGCAAAGAGCCATCTTTATATTCTATTTGATTTTTCAAATCTTTGTAATAAATTTCAACAGAAGTTTCATAGGTGTTTTCTTTGAAATTTCTAAAATAACCCAATGTATATTGATTTCCTTTTTGTGGTTGTACTAACTGGGAAGAGGGCACCCAGGTATCTGTAGGCAGAGCTACTGCCGAAAGTGATGCAAGGTGAATGTATTGTAAATTATAGGTGTATGAAGCTTTTAGGGAAGATGTTGAATTAAATTGATAACGCATATTTAAACGAGGTTCAAATCCACCATAGTCTTTAACTTTTTTGTTGGCGGAATAATTAATAATTTGAACCGTTTGATTGTTTATTGGATCTTTGATATAACGATCGAAAGGACCTACTTGCATAAAATAAGAATAGCGCAATCCGGCATGTATTCTTAACTTATCTGTTAAATCAAAATCATCAGAGAAGTAAGCAGCTGTTTCATGTGCTTTGTTTTTTTTAATTTTCCCGAAATCAAATTCCAAGTCGCCTTGTTTTGCCGAAACGCTAGTGGGGGTGAAGGTGTGAAAAATATAATTGCCACCAAATTTTATTTCATGACGAGTATTAGGGAAATAATTAAAATCTACTTTTGCATTCCAATCACGTATGCTAGAGTATAATTTAAATTCGAAACCGCTTTGTCCAGCACCGAAGGAGAAATAATAATCGCTAAAAATAGCAGAAGTATTCATAAATAATTTTTCATTAAATAAATGGTTCCAACGAACTACCCCTGTTGAGTTACCCCAACTTACTTTTAAGTTGAAGTTCGCTAAATTATCTGCGAAATTTAATACGTCGCGGCCGAAATATCCGCTTGCAAAAACTCTGTCTTTATCAGATAATCGATAATTCATTTTCGTATTTAAGTCATAGAAATAATAACCCGAATTTTTTAATGAAGAGCCTTTTTTTGCGAAGGGCTTAGCTAATACATCTATATATGTTCTGCGCCCTGAAATGATAAAAGAACTTGTATCTTTTTTAATAGGCCCTTGAATAGTTAAACGAGATGAAACAATTCCAATGCCTCCTTCGGCATGGTAGCTTTTATTATTTCCCTCTTTCATTGATATATCCAAAACGGAAGCTAATCGGCCACCATATTGTGCTGGCATCCCCCCTTTTGTTAAGGTAATACTCTTTACAGCATCTCCATTAAATACAGAAAAAAACCCGAGCAAGTGAGAAGCGTTATAAACAACGGCTTCGTCGAGTAAAATAAGATTTTGATCGGGGCCTCCACCGCGAACATAAAAGCCGGTATTACCTTCGCCTGCCGACTTTACACCGGGTATTAACTGAATGGTTTTTAATATATCAACTTCCCCCATGAATGTAGGGATTTTTTTTATCTCTCCTATATCCATCTTTACAGCCCCCCCGCCGGTACTTGATACATTTTTATTGCTTTTTTCGGATATCACTTCTACTTCCTCTGTAGTAATTATTTCAGATTTTATTTCTACATTTAATCGAATATTTTTATCTAAAATTATTTCTTGAATATAGTTTTCAAAGCCCAGGTATGAAACCATCAAATGATAGGACCCTTTTTCAACTGTAATGGAATAAAATCCATATTGATTGGTGTTGGAGCCCTTTAACAATTCTTTAATATAAACATTGGCGCCTATACTAAACTCTCCTGTTGCGGCATCTTTAATATAACCACTAACAGTATATTTTGCCACTTCCTGAGATTGAAGTATAGAAGTGTTGTAAATAAAAATAAACAAAAAAGTAAAAAGACTAATTAAAAAAGTTCTTTTCATATAAATTTTAAATAATATTTTTTATTTATAAAAGTGATTTTAAACAAAAAAAGAAAAATAACACAATAAAAAAATTTACAAGTTTTGAGTAAAATAATCTGTAATTTTATTAAACAGATGAACCCTGTCTTTACCCAAAACATTGTGTTCGTGACCAGGGTAAACAAAAAAGTCTACTTGTTTTCCTTTTTCAACAGCGGCTTTTAAAAACAGCAAACTGTGCTGCAATACTACAACATTGTCGTCAGTCCCATGAATCAACATTAGCTTACCCTTTAAATTATCCACATAGTTTAATAGCTTTGTTTCATTATATCCTGTAGGATTTGCCTGTGGGGTATCCATATATCTCTCTGTATACATTATTTCATAATAACTCCAGTCAATTACTGGTCCGCCAGCAACAGCTACTTTAAATAAATTGGGCTGCTGCGTCATAAGTGTTGTAGTCATAAACCCACCAAAACTCCATCCGAAAACCCCCATCCTGCTTTGATCCACATATTTTAAATTTTTCAGGTAGTTGATTCCTACCAATTGGTCCTTCATTTCTACATTTCCTAAATGCTGAAAAGTTGCTTGTTCAAAAGCTTTTCCTCTATTAGCACTGCCTCTGTTGTCGAGTGAAAAAACAATGTATCCCCTTTCAGCCATATATTGCAGCCATAAATCTCCGCCTCCATTCCAAGTTTCATTTATAAGCTGAACACCTGGACCTCCATATAAGTATACAATAACAGGATATTTTTTTGTAGAATCAAAATCCATTGGCTTAATTATTCTGCAATATAAATCATCACCATTTTCAGATTTTAATTTCAAAAGTTTTAGCTGACCTAATTTATATTCTTTTAAAGGATTTTCCGATATTTTTATTATTTCTTTTCTTTGTTCCCTTATATGATAAATAGCAATTTCTCGAGGCACTTGGGTACTTTGGAAATTATCAATAATATATTTTCCATTGCTATTAAGTAAAGAGGTATGTGTACCATCGCCTGAAGTAATTTTTATTATCTTTTCTTTTTTAATATCCAGGGAATAAAAGTTTCTTGTACAAGGTCCCTCAGAAGTGGAGGTATAAAATGCTGTTATACCTTTTTCATCAAAACCTGCAAAATTTGTAACCACCCAATTCCCTTTAGTAAGTTGTTTAATTAATTTCCCACTGGTGTCATATAAGTATAAATGATTGTACCCATCTCTGGCCGATTGCCAAATAAATTGATTGGGAGTCTTCGGCAAAAACACTATTGCTTGCTTTGGCTCAACATATTTTTCATCCTTTTCTTCGAAAAGTGTTCTTTCAAATAGACCGGTAATTACACTATAGGAGTTTAGTTTTAATATATTTTGATCCCTATTTAAAACAGCTATATAAATACTTTGCTCATCGGGGCTCCATGTAATATTAGTTAAATATTGCTCTTTAGGCTCGCCTGTTTTTAGAAATGTGGTTTTTCCATTACTAACATTGTAAATAGGTATGGTAACTTCATGACTTGGGTCCCCTGCCATCGGATATTTAATAGCATTGTTTTTTGCTGGTCGAGCTGTCCAATCTATTATTGGGTAATCGGCAACCATTGTTTGGTCCATCCTATAATATGCAAGCAGGTTTCCTGTTGGCGACCAAAAAGTTCCTTTAACAATACCAAATTCTTCTCTGTGAACAGATTTTCCATTAACTATATTTTCATTAGCATCATTTGTTACTATTAGGTTTTCTTTACCATCAAATATAAATAAGTTATTTTTAATTGTGAATGCTACGTAATTAGTATTTGCTGCCACATCCATGTTTTCAGCATCTTCTCCAAAATCTCTAATAGATTCAATAGATAATAATTTTGATTTCAAATCATAAACGAACAACTTTTTTTCTGTTTCAAATGTAAAGTTGCTTGCGTTTTTCCATTTAATTTGCGGGAAACTTTTAAGCGCTTTTAACCTATATTTAGCAATGGCTTCATTAAGTTCAGTTAATGATATTAATGTTTTCAAAAGTTTTTTTTGATTATCTGCTTCACCTAAAATCAAAACTTCAATGCTATCAATTGTTTCTACATAAGTATAATTATTTGTTCCTTTTATCCACATCAATTGTTTAAGTTTAGCAGGAGAAAGCTGTATTTTTTGACTTATAATGGCATCTTCCATGGTCAATAACTTTGTTTGCGCTATCGAAATTTGTAAAAATGCTAGTGTTAAATAAATGACAATTAAAAATAGTCTCATTTTTTTTATTGTTGCAGTTCGTAAGTTTAAAGCTGTTAATTTATTGCAATATTTTCAGTATCTATAATAATTATTTGATGGTACCACAGTTTATAACAATGGGTATTGGTATATCAATTTGTTAAAAATAATTTTACAGCTTTTTAGAACCACTATGTTTTTAATGCATTGGAGCTTATTTTAACCCGTTAATTATTTTTATTTATATTAAAATTGTGCTTCTTTGGTTTTATTTTATTGAGGCCCCATTATTTATATTTAATTTGCTAGGCTCCACAAAACAGAGTTCCCCATTACTGTTTTCAGCCATTAATATCATTCCTTGGCTTTCAATATTTTTAATTTTACGAGGAGCAAGATTTACTAAAATAGAAACTTTTTGTCCTATAATTTCTTCTGGTTTATAATAAGCTGCAATACCCGAAACAACCGTTCTTTTATCAATCCCTGTATCAATTAATAATTTCATTAATTTGTCTGTTTTAGGGACGCGTTCCGCTTCTAATATAGTTCCCACACGAATATCCATTTTGTTAAAATCATCAAACGATATGTCTGCCTTAGCTTCGTTTTTAAAATTAATCACAATTGGCGAGGCGTCCTCATTTTTATTTAATAAAATATTCGATTTATTTATTTCAGATTGATTATCTATTTTAGAGTTATTTAATTTGAGAATCTGTGAATCTATTATTTCATCTTCAACTTTTTCAAACAACAAACTTGAAGGATTAATTTGGTGCCCAGGCAATAATAAATCAGTACGAGTAGCGTCATTCCATTTTAAATTATTGTTAAGGTTAATCATTGTTGCTAATTTTTTCGATGTAAATGGTAAAAAGGGCTCCATCAAAATTGTAAGATTAGCAACTATTTGTAAGGATAAATTCATTATTGTTTGCACCCTGTTTTTATCGGTTTTTATTATTATCCAAGGTTCGTTATCTGCCAAAAACTTGTTTCCTAAACGGGCCAAATTCATTAATTCTGCTAAGGCTTCACGAAAACGATACTGTTTAATGCTTGAAGATATTTTTTCAGGAAACTTACTTAATTCTTTAAGTAATAATATGTCTGCTTTAATAAATTCTAATGCCTCTGGAACTTTCCCATCATAATATTTGTGTGTTAATACAAGTGTGCGATTAATAAAATTTCCAAGTATTGCAACTAACTCATTATTGTTTTTAGCCTGAAAATCTTTCCAAGTAAAATCGTTATCCTTTGTTTCTGGAGCATTTGCGCAAAGGGTATAGCGAAGGGCATCTTGTTTGTTTGTAAATTCCAGCAAATACTCATGCAACCAAACTGCCCAATTACGTGATGTTGAAATTTTATTGCCTTCTAAATTTAAAAACTCATTGGCAGGAACAGCCTCTGGTAAAATATAAGACCCTTCGGCCATAAGCATTGCAGGGAATATAATGCAATGGAAAACAATATTGTCCTTACCAATAAAATGCACCAGTTTCGTTTCTTTATCCTTCCAATATAATTCCCACTCTTCCTTTTCATGGGGCTTTAAATTAGAAATTAGGTTTGCCCCATCCCCCTCATTGGTATTATTAATTTCTTTGGATGTATTAAAAAATTCTTTTGTTGCAGAAATATATCCAATTGGTGCATCAAACCATACATACAAAACTTTGCCTTCCACCCCTTCAATTGGCACTTTAACTCCCCAATCCAAATCCCTTGTCATAGCGCGAGGTTGCAGTCCGGAGCTTAACCAGCTTTTGCATTGTCCTAATACATTTGTTTTCCATTCTTTGTGCGAATCAATATACGCATCTATCTGGGGCTGCAAGGTATCTAAAGGTAAAAACCAGTTTTTAGTTTTTTTTAATATAGGTTTTTCTCCCGAAAATGTGGATTTGGGATTAATTAAATCAGTAGCATTAAGTGTGCTTCCACAGCTTTCACATTGATCGCCATAAGCATTTTCATTTGCGCATTTCGGGCAAGTCCCAACAATATACCTATCTGCTAAAAACTGATTAGCTTTCTCATCAAAATATTGTTCTGTAATTTCTTCTTTGAAAACTCCTTTTTGATATAATGTATTAAAAAATTCAGTAGCCGTTTTATGATGTATTTTAGAAGATGTTCGAGCATATATATCGAAAGAAATGCCAAATTCATCAAATGCATCACCCATTATTTTATGGTATTTATCAACGACTTTTTGCGGAGTTGTACCCTCTTTCTTTGCCTTAATGGTTATTGGAACACCATGTTCATCAGAACCACAAATAAATTTTACCAACTCCCCATTAGAACGCAAATACCTTACATATATATCGGCAGGTAAATAACAGCCTGCCAAATGACCTATATGCAATGGCCCATTAGCATATGGTAATGCTGCCGTTACTGTATATCTTTTAAATTTGCTCATTAATTTGTATGTTTGCTGATGATAACAAGCAACAAAGATAATAACTTAGACTGCTTAATTGTAACTCTATTAATAAATAGGTAAAACATGAAATATTTGTGCTTAAAAAGCTCCTAATAAGCCTAGTAAAGCTTTCAAAATAATTTCGACAAAACAGCTATATTAATAAAAACAGATGATTTCATTTTTTTGTAAAAAATATGCTTATGAAAACGCGCGTGAGGAATGAACAAACGCGATGCAGGGTTGCAGGTGGGGAGGAATCGTTTGTTCTTGATTTTTTGTTTCTTTTGTATCAAGACAAAAGAAAAACACACAGTTTTTGAACCATTTAATTTGCGGAAGTTATTTTGAAAACTTCACCTAACTATATTTTACAGCAGAAAAGTCATATAAAAAAACGGAAAGTAAAAAAAAATAAAATGTACATTAAATTAATTAAAATAACAGGACTGTTAATCCTACTTTTATTAATAGTTTTAATAGTAAAGACTTTTAACTATAAATCCAAACAGGTGGCATATAAATTAATTAAGCCTGTTCCTGTTTCCTCCCATTGCATACAACACCTCTCCGATGCAGTAAAAATAAAAACTATTTCCTATGACGAACCATCCAAATTTGATTCTGCTGCATTTAATAATTTAATTTCCTTTATTCAAAAAACGTATCCGCTTTCTGATTCCAAACTTCAAAAAACAATAATAAATAAATTCAGTTTGCTTTATAAATGGGAGGGAAGGGATACTTCATTAAAGCCAATCATTTTGATGGGCCACATGGATGTAGTTCCTGCTGACGAAGAAAACAAAAAATGGGACTTTCAACCCTTTGGTGGAGAAATTACAGAGGAATATATTTGCGGTCGTGGAACACTTGACGATAAAGTAAATGTAATTGGAATTTTGGAAGCTGTAGAAATGTTGCTTTCAGAAAACTTTAAGCCCAGTCGTACAATTTATTTGGCTTTCGGACATGATGAAGAAATAGGAGGTGAAAATGGAGCGAAAAAAATTGCTGAATATTTGGAATTTCAACATGTAAATGCAGAATTTATATTAGATGAAGGCTTGGTAATTACTAGGGGTGTAGTTCCTGGATTATTGCCTGACGTAGCATTGATAGGGGTTTCAGAAAAAGGGTATTTATCTGTTGAGCTTTCTGTAGAAACTGAAGGCGGACACTCCTCTATGCCAGCAAAAGAAACAACTATAGGGATTCTTTCTGCAGCAATTTGTAAACTTGAAAAATATCCGATGAAACCACTTATTTCTGAACCTGTCCAACAGTTTTTAGATTATGTAGGTCCTGAAATGCCGTTTTTTTTAAAACTAGCTTTCGCCAATCAATGGCTTTTAAAATCTTTTATTATTAGTAAATACGAAGCCAGTGGATCAGGAAACGCCACTGTAAGAACTACTACAGCTCCTACTATTTTCAAAAGTGGTGTAAAAGAAAATGTGATGCCATCAACGGCTACTGCAACAATAAATTTTAGAATTTTACCTGGCGAAACTTTCGATGATATAATTACACATATTGAAAAAACGGTAAAGGATTCTCGAATAAAAATTAAACGGATTGGTCATGGTAATGAAGCAGCAAAAGTTTCAGATATTCATTCACTTGGATTTATGCAAATTGAAAAAACTATCAAGCAGGTTTTTAAAAATACGCTAACAGCTCCTTCGCTAATGATTGCGGGGACGGATGAAAAACATTATTCAAAAATTTCATCTAATTTATTTCGCTTTTTACCATGTGTTTTTAATTCAGATGACCTTAAAAGAATTCATGGCGTGAATGAAAAAATAGGAATTGATAACTTTAAAAATTGTGTGCGATTTTATCAGCTTTTTATTTTAAATACTTGCGAATAAATAAAATATAGTTTTATAGTTCAAAAAAGGGAATTAGTAAATTAAATAAATTGATTTTTTAAAAATTAGTAAATCTTTCAAAATAATTTCGACAAAACAGCTATATTAATAAAAACAGATGATTTCATTTTTTACAAAAAACATCCTTATGAAAACGCGCGTGAGGAATGAACAAACGCGATGCAGGGTTGCAGGTGGGGAGGAATCGTTTGTTCTTGATTTTTTGTTTCTTTTGTATCAAGACAAAAGAAAAACACACAGTTTTTGAACCATTTAATTTGCGG
>CAMBDK010000059.1 GCA_945865315.1 Chitinophaga pinensis
ATAGCATGTTGAATGGTTTGATAGGGATTGGCAAAGGTGCCATTCCCTGTGGTATTACTCCCTGATGTTGAAACATAAATTTCTGTTCCGGTTAGTTTGGTGTACGGAAAATTCAATGCAGGAGCTGGCGTAGCGCCATATTGAGCCGAAATTGAAATACTCTCTCCACTGCATACAGCTGGATTTGAAGGACTGAATATGATCGATTGTGCACTTGTAATTGTCGTCAATCCCAAGATTGCAATTGCTGTCGTTAGTAAATTTTTCATTTTTTGTTTTGTTTTTAATTGTTTAACGATTGGACATTTTTTTTGCTTAGACTTTCTCTTAACAAAAACATAAGCATGGTTAATGTATTCTTGCAAAATTAAGCGATGCTAACTATGTTGTTAGTTTGTTTAGGTTTCAATTAAGTTTCAAATTGGTTTTAAAACCTATCGCAACCAATTTTTTTTGTATTACACTGATTATCAATATTTTTTTTTATTTATTTTTTTATTGATTTAGGGATTTAGCTGATGATTTGGAAGTATTATTGTCATTTAATGAAATAAATATTCAAATGCATACAAAATAGGAGCTCAATAATATTCGAGTTTTCGAGAACTATTTTCCGGATGCAGGCAGATAGCCTTTTTATACCAATTATAGTTTCAAAATAGTCCAATCCAATACCCAACCTACTTTCTCAACACTTCTCAAAATAACAATGCAGAAAGATTTTCGAGCAAAGTAGAGAAAGAGGGGCGGCTTAATAAAAATGGACTAATATTTATTTACAAATGGTATTATATAGTGAATTGAATTAAACAAAAGGCGATGGTTATAAGCATTTTACAAAAAAATTAGCACAGGAGATGGAGAAGACTTATGAGCGGCAATGCGTTTTTGATTTTACGGAGGATATTAATACTTTGGGGGATAAATAAATATTTCGCTGCGATGCAGCTTTTAATATTTTACGCTTATACATTTACAAATGTTTTGCGGCGCTGCCTGCGAATAAATCCTATTGAATAAATCGTATAAAATAATTACACAAAATAATGAATACTAAATAATTAAGAATTTTTACCTAAACAATTACTTTATAATGGAAACGTCGTTTATCATCATTGTCTTTAACCCTAGAAATCATAAAAGGATGGGATTTACTAAGTTCTTTCAGCAAACGAAAACGCCGTAATTTTCTACTGTCGGGCTCCAGATGTGAAATATTAAGCAATTCATCCAGCTCATCACTTGTTAATATTGATTTTTTAGCATTTTTAATGGCTGTTACCAAATGGGATTGTATGTATTGAACTTCTTCCTGAACATCTATAGTTCTATCGTTCTTGTCCTCAACTAAAATGATATTTTTTTCTATAAATTCCGGGGCTTGTTTCTTTTTACGGTATTTCAAATAGATAATTGCACTAGCCAAAATAAGCAGTAATGGTATAAAAATGAATGGCCAGAAAAAGATACTGTCTGCCTTTTTTGTTTCGGATTTTCCAAAGTTTAAAATTTTTACATTCTTAAGATTTTGCTGCCAAACTTCATTTAAATCAAATTTTACCTCAAGGGGAATAGCATTATCGTCGAAGGAATTTATAAAAACATAGTTTTCGTCGATGGAGGTGATATAAGATCCTGGAGAAAGATTATATTTATCGTTACTAATAAGAACATACTGTTTTTCGGAGCAATAAATAATCAAAGACATGGGGGACCCAAGAAAAAAAACATAATCTCTTGTGTAGTAGACCGAACCAAACAGCCTTGGAATTTCTGTTATAGGATCAAATCGCTGCCACTTCATGCTTTCCAAGTCTAAACTATAAGCAAAAGGATCATAAATATCGGCTTCGACATTATTCCCGCATTTGAAATTATTAAAACTATATATATTATTACCCGATTTAAAAGCTATACCCAAAATATTAGGCGGCACTTCTCCAGAGGTAGGTTCATAAAGCCACTCTCTAGATTGATTATTGAAAAATATAAGGTTATTATTTGTAGTGAAAAAGCCATAACCGCCGAGCGCATAAACTATATTCTTAAATGAGAATAAAAATCTACCGCTATTGCTGCAATGAAAGACGCTATGATCTAAGCGTTCTAGGGAGTCGGCGTGTACACGAAATAAATAATTAAAACCATCTGGATTGTAATAGATCTCGCCGCTTGCATTACAAAAAGTTCCAAGGCCCAAGTTTTCTACTCTATTTTCATAGGCAATACCGAATTGTTTCGAAACAACTTTTTTAGCAGTTCTTTCTTGCTCTTTTGTAAGGGTTTGCGAGAATAAGGAACAGGAAGATAAAAAGATTAAAAGGAAGAAAAACGATGAACCGATGTGGCTTGCAGCAATTTTATTTTTCATATTCATCGTTCGTTCCATTTCAGCAGTAAATATATAAATTATTTTGGATTACCAATAATTATTTGTTATACCATTTGTATGCATCTATTGGTCCATTTTTATTAAGCCGCCACTGTTACTCTACTTCGCTCGAAATAACTTCCAGCATGGTTATTTCGAGCGGAGGCAAGAAAGTGAGTTTGATCTTGAATTGGACTATTTTTAAACTATAATTGGTATTATATGATATTAATTATCCTTTATTTAAAGTTTAAAGTAAAAAATTAATTCATTATATTTTAATTAAGCTTTAAATTTTGGTGGCTACTCTTTTACAATTTTCTTAAATTCATAAGACTTGCCATTCTTAAGTTTTATTAAATAAACTCCAGGAGCAAAATTGCTTGTTTGCACAACTGTTTTTTCTAACAAATTCCCATTGAAAATAACCTGTCCTATGGGATTTACTATTTCAAAACCAGTATTATTTTTATTTCCTAAAAATTCAATGATTAATTCATCCGATACCGGGTTTGGGTAAACAGTAAATGATGTATTATTTTTAAATTTATTTATCCCGGTGCATAAATCAACAAGCATGGCTATATTAGCAGTATTAGAACAAGCATTTCCATCTGAATAAGCATAAGTAATAACAGTTGTTCCAGCTCCAGCAATAGCGGGAGAGAATGTACTTCCAATAATACCAGCACCACTCCATGTTCCTCCAGTTGGTATTGCTATTAAACTAACTGCAGAAGAATAAACACATACATTTGTATCTGTAGCCGCTACAGCCAAAGAAGGCAGAGGGTTAACCGTTAAATTAGTTGTAACAGTGCTGTCACAGCCATTGGTAGCTGTTAGGATATCGGTGTATGTTCCTGAGGCTGTATATGTGCTAGAACCTACCGGATAATTATCACCCACACAAATAGCAGGAGATTGTATACCAGCTATTGCACCAGGCTCGCTTAAAGTAACAGCAGTTATAGTGCTACAAGAATTTGCATCGGTAACAGTGCATGTATAAGTGCCTGCTGTAAGTCCTGATAAGGTGGCAGTTATTTGTCCATTATTCCATAAATAGGAATAACCTGGTGCTCCACCAGATACAGCAATTGTTGCTGAACCATTTGAACCGCCATTACAAGATATATTTGTTTGTGAAGTTGCTGTAGAAGGAGAAATACTTACATTTACCAAGGCAGTAGTTGATGAAGTGCACCCTGATCCATCTGTACCTGTAATAGTATATGTAGTAGTAGTGCTTGGTGTTACTACTACAGAATTTCCTGATAAGCTACCTGGCATCCATGAATAAGTAGTTGCTCCACTTGCAGTAAGTGTTGTAGATAATCCAGAACAAATTGTTGAGGCAGTTGCATTCACTGTCATACTAGAAGTTCCTGATTGATAAAGTGCTTGAATTTCACACGGGGATAAAGCACGATTCCAAATAGCAATATCATCAATGTTTCCATTGAAAAAATCCATATCATTTAAAACACGAGTGCCGAAATAGAAACTTCCTGCAATTGTATTCCAACTGGTCATTGAGTTACTACCTAAATTACTATTATCCAAATAGATTGTAGAATTTAATCCGTCAAATGTGCATACTAAATTATGCCAACTATTATCAATTGAAGGATAAACTGGAAAGTCATCAGCCCAGCCTTGATTTGAAATTATATTTGCGCCAATTGAAATCATATATGCATTACTAGTATTTGCGCTTCCATACGAAAAAAGATTACCACCTGTTCCGATTCTTTGAAACCATATACTTATGGTTCGAGCAGTTGTACCAAAAGGTAAATTATTTTGTAGAGGATTAATATTATCGTTTACTCCATCAAAACTATAAGCTTTGTTTGAATTACCAAAGCGGTCAGTTGTTAAAATTGGACCATTCACGACTCCGTTATTTCCGTTAATTGATTCATCATTTGCATTTCCATTAAAAGGCCACCAACCAACTAGTCCGCTTGTTGGAACATACGTTGGAACTTGCGCTAATGTAATTGTCGTAATTGCGAAGAATGCGACTACTGTCATTAGTGAATTTTTCTTTTTCATTTTGTTTGTTTTTAATTGTTTAACCATTGAGCAATTTTGTCTTAAGCTTGCCCTTAACAAATACATAAGCACGGTTAATGTATTGTTGCAAAACTAAGCGATGCTAACTATGTTGTTAGTTTGTTTAGGTTTCAATTAAGTTTCAAATTGGTTTTAAAACCTATCTCAACCAATTTATTTTTTTTGTAAAACACTGATTATCAATGTTTTTTTCATTTATTTTTTTATTGATTTAGGGATTTAGCTGAGGATTTGGAAGTATTATTGTCATTTAATAAAACCAATAAATATTCAAATGCAAACAGAATAAGAGAACAATAATATTCGAGTTTCGAGAACTATTTTCCCGATGTAGGCAGATAGCCTTTTTATACCAATTATAGTTTCAAAATAGTCCAATCCAATACCCAACCTACTTTCTCAACACTTCTCGAAATAACCATGCAGAAAGTTTTTCGAGCAAAGTCGAGAAAGAGGGGCGGCTTATTAAAAATGGACTAATATATATTTACAAATAGTTTTTACCATCCCAAAAAGCTGAATAGGAGGCATTAGAGAAAATGATACTTGTCTTGCAAGCAAAATTTATAATCGAATGAATAGAAAAAATTAATTTTTTAATTTATTTCACTTTTAATATTTTCTGATGTTCGATAGTTCCGTTAGAAGAAAATATATTTATAAAATAAATCCCTTTTGATAAATCAATTAATGAAAGTTCAATTGTATTTATGGAGGCATAATTTGATGTTTGAATGATAGCACCATTATAACTAAGGATTTCTAATTTCAAAATGTTATTTCCCGAAATTGTTATGCTATTTGTAAAGGGGTTAGGATAAACTTCAGAAATAAATGCGGTAGCATTTTCATTTACTCCAACTGTAACAGCTGCACCAGCGGTTCTTAAACCCAGCGACTCATTATCGTAAGTCCCTGAAGGAGAAACTCTTTTCTCAACAGCTTTCACATAATAATAAACAGTACCCGGAATTGTTAAAGCATTGTCGGTATAATTTGTGGCAGTAATTATATCGCTATTTAATTTAAAGAAATTTGTAGAATCAGAATACCTGCGGTAAATATTATACCCTATTTCTGAACCACCAGCATTCCAATTAAGGGTATTAGACACCCCCGTTGATGAAATTGTTAAATTTAATGGCGCTAGGATATAGTTATTGCGAAGGGAGGGCTCCCCCATCAAATTTACGCTAACTAATCTATTAACAAAACCATATAAACTATTCCCAAGATATAAACCAGCATTATTTTGCGTTAATAGCGTTGAATACCCAATATTTTCGCCCATTGCCATGTGTTGGTAAAAGCAATTAGGGCGGCCTGCCCATGCATTTGTTAATGTATTACCCGATGCTAAAGCACTTCTAAGAAAAGCATTTGAATAATTCCAATCTCCAAAATAACTTCCAAATAACATGGTGAAAACCGAACTCAAACTATCGGAAGCAAAATTGGAAGAGGAACCAATACCAGAGGCGCTAGTATAATTTCCTGCACCACAACCGTATGACCATAAATAAGTGCCGGAGCTGGATGTATTATAGCTTAATTGCGAAAAATAATCAGCCTTAGCAATATTATTACGGCCAACTAAGGCGGAAAAATTTTTATAGCCATTTTGACTAAAACCTTCTGCATAACTGGTAAATTCGTCATCAATTAATGCTTTTTGCTGCACCACGAGTTGTGCTGTTTTAAAACGGTGTAACTTATTTAAATATTTAATTAATAAATTTTCTTCGGAAGAGGAAAATGCAGGTAGGTCAGACAAATCTACCCTACCCACTTGTAATTCCAAATTACTAGGTATGTTACTCTCATCAAATTTCCCATCACCAGGGATGTTACGATTTAACAGGTTAGCAGATGTAACATTATTAACATCAATATCGTTCCAAACACCATCCATATCAGCATAATAAGTGTCGGTAGGCCAAGCACCTTGATGATCGGTATGACCATCGGGATTTAAATCACCGGCATATGGTACAGGAACATTTCCAAATAACACAAGTAATTTTGTTCTAGTAGCTTCTTCATTATATTTCATTACGATTTGGCTTTTCACACTGGGAACCAAATCTGTTTTATTTACATAAATGGTTTTTGGAAACCAGCCATCATTTTCTAAGTCTCCCAAAAATAAATCTATTGCAGCTTGGTAGGTAGTATTTGAATTAAATGAATTTTCAATTACTACGATTGCTATACCCCTATTGCTATATGCTTTCACGTCGACACCCGAAGAAAGATACCCGTATTTTATTAATGTAGAAGGAGAATTCATTTGTATTTTATAATCATACAGGATTCCAGAACTTACAGTGGCATCGCTATACTGACTGCTGTTAGCTGGTAATGTTGCTAAAATACTTCCCCATGATGCAGCTGTTTTTAATTTGCGATAAATAATAAAATTTGTAGCATCAGCATCAGCAGGCCATGTGATAGTAATTGAAGCCGGATTTGCCACTATTGTGGCTTCTGCTTGTATAGAAAGTGAATCGCCATAGGTAGTTTGCCCATTAGAATTTTTAAAAAACAAAAGGAAAAAAGGAAGACATAAAAATAAATTTAAAGAAGTAGCTTTCATAATTGAATTTAGAATTTGAATTAATTTTCATGGTAAATATATTGAAAAAACAAATGAAATAAAATTATAAAGTGATATAATAATTATGTGGAAATAAATTACAGGCTTATTCTTATGCTTTATGAAACACAACCTGGTTGTGATTTGCTTTCAAAAAGTATCTTTTATTTATTGATAAACACCATAATTTAGATGTGACTTTTACCAAGATATAAAGAGTTAGCAAAGCTGTATACTTTTTTATCTTGGCGGATTTATCTTTGAGTTTTTTTTCGGCTTTTTTTTATTTAACTAAATGAGGTATAGGTTTACTTAACCAAATGAAAAGCCCCGCGTAAATTATATTCTTTACCATCAAAAGCCGAAGCCTTTATCATATAGAAATAAGTACCTTCAGATGCCTCATTACCTGTAATAAATCTGCCATCCCAACCACTAAGAATTGAATTCCATTCAACTATTTTTATTCCCCAGCGGTTATAAATAACTGCATTAAATGTTTTAATTCCAGTTGCTGTCATGATAAATAAATCATTGGTACCATCACCATTAGGCGTAAAAATATTAGGTACGATTAATTCAGAACTATTTTCATAAAAAACATTAATGAAAGCTGTATCAATACATCCACTGGTGGTTTCTGTTATAATAAGGGCCACATTATAATCACCTCCTTCGGCAAAAGTATTGGAAGCATTTATGGTATTAGCGGTATTTTCATCATCAAAAATCCAAAGGAAATTATCTGAAGCATCCACTCCTGTGCTTAAATTGGTGAAATCAACTCCTATTGGAGCATATCCCGAATAAGCACTTGCAATTCCACTGGCATTTATGTTAAAATTACTAACTGTTACAGTTTCTACTGAGCTTACGCAGCCATTACTGGTGGCAACCACATAATAAGTTGTTATTGTACCAGGATCATTAGGAGAGTATGTACTACTATTACCCTGGACTAAATTTGTTAATCCCGCATCACTATACCAATTTATTATTCCAAGGCCATTAGCTACCAGGTTTACTGGGCCTCCTGTGCAGGTAGAAAAATCTGAAACAGAAACAGGCAATGGCGTTTGGTTTATCAATACCATTGTAGTATCAGAAGCATTACAACCATTTGCATCAGTTACAACAACTGTGTATATACCACTCATAGCAGTTGTGGAATTAGAGAGTGCAATATTTTGTAAATTTGAAGTAAAAGAATTCGGTCCTGTCCATGAAAAAGTGGTACCTCCCGAAGAAATTAAATACAAGGTATTTCCGTTACACATTAGTCCAACAGCTGCATTTGTAGCTATTGCTGGAGGGAAGTTGTTAAGTGTAGCAGTTGCAACCGAGTTGGGACTTACACAGCCATTACTTTCAGCAACAACATAATAGGTGATGGAACTACCAACAGGAACATTGGGTATATAATAACTGCTATTGGCCTGTACTAAATTTGTCAGTAATGAATCGCTATACCAGTTTATTGTTCCGGAACCTGTTGCCGTTAAAAATAAAGAATCACCAACGCATTTTGCTACACTCAAAACATTTACAGATTGTGGTATCTGGTATATCAGTACTTGGGCGGTATCGGTATCGGTGCAGCCATTTATATCTGTTACAGTAACCGTATAGATCCCGCTCATAGAAATGGTACAATATAGTATTGTTGGGTTTTGAGAAGTTGAACTAAAAGAATTCGGTCCTGTCCATGCATACGATGTGCCCCCGGAAGAAATCAGATTTATAGTATTGCCGTTACAGCTAGTTCCATTAGCAGTATTAGTGGCAGTAGCATTTGGCAATGGATAAACAGTAACACTTACAGATGCACTAGCGAAACATCCGTTTCCATTGGTGCCGGTTACAGTATAAGAAGTAGTTGTGCTAGGACTTACTGATATTGTTGCTGTGACATCAAGGGTACTCCAAACATAAGAGCTTGTGCCGGATGCTGTTAAGTTTACACTAGATGTATTACAAACACTTACCGCACTGCCTGAGTTAATTGAAACAGTTGGTAAAGAATTAACAGTTATTGTTTTGGTTAATGTTTGTTTAAAACCACATACACCGCTGGCGATACAGGTATACGTAATTGTTGTGGACGGTGTAATGGTTATATTTTGAGTGGTAGCTCCTCCAGGGAACCACTCGTAGGAATTAGCTCCGCTGGGGCCTGTTAAGGTTGTGCTGCCTCCAAAACACACTGCACTTTCTGTAGCAGTAATTGCAGGAAAAAGTACTCCGGAATTGGCTGAAATGGTATAATTACAAATATCACCGGCAAAACCATCCACCATTAAAAAATAGTCATTACCAATAGTAAGATTATTAGCTGTGATGGTAAAAGCTGTTGAACTTTCTTTGAAGTTAGAAACCGGGGTGAAATTGCAACAACCTGTTGCTGAAAATATTTGCATTTGAATGCCTCCCTGAGGATAATTGCCATTCCAGCAATTTACTATTGTTACGTTTAAAACAGCTGTAACAGCGCCTGCTGTAAAACGTATCCAAGAGTTATTATTAATATTTACGTCAAAAGCCGGTGCTCCGTTACCCCAGGAACCTCCCTGGCCGAAGATACCTCCCGTATTTATTCCATCGGCTTGATCAACTCCTGAAGTATTTTCATTATTTCCACGCATGTTACATGGTCTGTCGGGCGTGAAAGCTGCACTTGTTGATGCGCTATATCCATTTAAGTCGCATATATATAATGCAGTTGAACAAAAATCATTTGTGGGAGAGGCTACACATAATCCGAAATTTCCGGAAATATTGCCATAACCAAAATAGCGAATAAAATAAGTTGCACCGGGAGTTAATCCCGATTGTGAAATATAGGGTAACATATCATTTATGGTACCCGGGTAATTATTGTCATCGGAACAGATAATTTGTGTTAATGAACCACATGTTCCGCTATATAAAACTATTGCAGCATCAGTCATACCATAACCGGGCTCTGGGGTAATTGTTAATTTCCCGTTTGTAGGGGCAACTACACTGAACCACACATCTTTGCTGGTAGAAGAATAACCTCCATTCATTGCGCCACTTCCTCCAACGCATGATGATGGAGCGGGCACACCCGATGTTGCAGTAGCACCGGTTGTTGTAAATTTCGAATAATTACAATCAGCAGTTACAGCCGGCAATGCAATTGCATTACAAGGGTCATCATTAGTAGGAGTTGATGATGATGGAGGCCCAGTTACACAAATACTGAAGGTTCCTCCCCCATTTCCATTATAATAATCGAATACTCTTATAAAATAGGTGTTACCCACTACTAAACCTATACCGTTAATCACTTCATTACCATTGGTTAAAGCGTTATCCATACATTTTATGGAGCTAAGTGAAATACATGCGCCTGAATACAATTGAACTACAGCATCCATTGAGTTCGAAGGATTAACAGTAATGGTTGCAGTGGTATTGGTTGCTATAAATTTGTACCATACATCATCATCGGCTGCGCCAACACAACCAGCAGCAGATTGTGTTGCGCCAACAGTACTTCCTGCAGTATTGGTGCAGCTTGCGTTTACTGTTAAAGCAGTTGCTCCACCACATATATTATTTGATGGAGCAGCAGGGGGTGGAGTAATACAAATAGTGAAATTGCCACTTCCTGCTCCAGCACCATAATTATAAATTCGAATAAGGTAATTAGTACCAATGGTTAAGCCAGAGGGATAAATTGTTTCTGTCTGTCCAGAAATACCAATATCCTGGCAATTCAAGGTGGTTAAGGAACCGCAAGTTCCTGAAAATAACTGTAAAACAGCATCCATGCTTGAAGATGGTGTAACTGTAATCACCTGGCTTGTAGCAGTTGCTGTAAATTGATACCATACATCATCATCGGCATTACCGACGCAGCCCGAAAAAACACTTGAAGTTGCACCGGTGGTTGTTCCGTTGGCTGGTGAAGAACAGTTTGCAGTAACACTAATAGAAGAAGGGGAAGCGCAATTATCAGATTGAGCATATAATTTGCCCAATAGTAAAACAGTGATTAATAAAATAGAGTATTGCTGTTTCATATTTTCTGCCAAGTAATTAATAATTTAAAAGAAGGTGGATTTAGATTCTTGAATGGACTGAAATAAGTTGCAACATAAGATATGCTTATTCTGCAGCCAATTCTTCAGTTGTCATCTCAAGATTTAGATACCCCTTTTGTTCGAGAATTTTTTTTATATTGGTTGTTTGAAATAATTCCTCTCCTTCCGAAGTTCTTGTTTTTTCAATAACAACCACCACAATTTGAGCAAAACCACTTTCTGCTTTAAATTCAGTTTTAAATTCAGTAACCCCTTTAAGAGCAAATACATAATCACCTAGAAGCTTAACTTCTTCTAATGATTTAGCACCTTCGAATTTATAATAGTAAACTGTCTTTTTTATTTTTCCTTCTGTTTTTGACGTTTGAGCCGTCATTCCTAAAACTGAAAAAAGACTTAGAAACACAATAAAAATTGATTTTATAAAACTCATATTAAAAAGTTTTTTTGTTTTTTAAAGTACGAAGTTAATAAAAAATTAAAATAATTTATTAATTATCTGATTTTTTTAGTGAAAACGATATTGGCTAAGCTCAAAAAATGGGCTAAAAAAAAGAGTAGAAAACCTTTAATGATAAGAGGTGTGAATGGTTAAATAGTGCCTATCCATAGAGTCGGCATTAAAACTTTTAACGTCATTCCGTAGGAGGTACAATTGAAGCAATCTCACACCAATATATGAGATTGTTTCGGCTAAAAAAACCTAGCAATGACTACCGAAATTGGCTTTATTTCAAACAAACAATTTTGGTACGAAAATATGAAATCCATAATTCTGAAGCTTACAGAAATTTGAATAATTTGAAAATGTTTGACGCTATGGACAGATACTAAATAAGGATTTATCAAAAAATAAAAAGTAGTAAAATCTATTTTAAAATTGATAAATATTAATGAATAGCAAAGCAGTAATAAAAATTATTAATAACCATGCTTTTTTTTGATTATGAATAGTTTTAAACAATAAAACAGCAGTCTGGAAACTTGTACCTGATACTTTTAGCAGCTGGGCTAAAGCTCATTAAATACTAAACTTCTAGCATATTGTATCGGCAATAATAAAACTTTGTTTTATGCAAAAGGAACAAATCAAAAAAGCGTTGTTAAATAAATAACCGATATACTTTTGAAAATACAAAAGCTATATTTCATCAAATTGCTTTTTTTTTTACATGTAATCTCCTGATTATAATAGGATTTTACTTTCCATTTGGTAGATTAAATGCACTAGCATATACAAAAGCCAAAATATCGCTGTTACAAAGTTTTATGAGCGCCGTCGCAAAACCCTGGATTTGCAGTATACTTACAATTACACAAATAAGCTATTTTAGTTTCTTCAGCTACAAATACTTTTGGAACAAAAGAGGAACCTTTATGAGAACCATCACAAAATGGTTGCTTAGTTGATTTGCCGCAAGAGCACCATGCGTAAGTTTTACCAGCTTCTAATTGTACCGGCAGAGGAGTTTTTCCCGCAATTGTTGGTTTTTCCATTTTTTTATTGTTTTATTATTTTACAAAAGTAATAAATATATCGGATTAATTCGGATAGACGATACACGCCGATGGTTTAGTTTATATAAATAACAAATTGTTTTATGAAATTATGTCCTTATAAATTTCCGCTGCAAGCATCTGTTATTAATGATTTATATGCAAAAACATATAATTAAAATAAACATGATGATATGCAAATACATATAAATTTACTGTATTTGCACTAATTAGAGTCTGTCTATAATGTCCGATTTACTCATAAATATATTGTTTTTAAAGGTATTCGTGAGTTCGTTTCACTCGGGTCTTCGTTATTCTTGTTTTGAAAACCAGTCATTTACCAATGTAAACTCCTGATTTTCAAAACTACGAAAGCCTCTAACTCGAACATTATAGTTCAGACTCTCGACTCTATGGACAGACACTAATTAGATGTAAAAGCACATAATGAAATCATTAGCAGCGTTTGTGAAATTTGGCAAAGCGTTAGGCGAGTATTCAAGCAAAACTTTACTGAACAAGCAATACTTTTTTGAGCTAACAATTTTTAGTTTTTCATACTGGAAATATGGAATAATTAACATCCTTATTTTAATTTTATAAACATAATAAGTCCGAAAACAGTTAATAATGCAGCAATTCCAAAAACAGCACCGTGACTATAGGTATAAATAGCGGCAGCACCGAGAGGAACAATTACATGATATAAAGCTTGTAGGCTTTGATTTGTTCCTTGCAGTATACCTTGCTTACTTTCATCAACTGAGACAGAGAGTCGAGCATTATATGAAGGGTCGAATAAACCCTCACCCAATACAATGCAAGCAACAGCTCCTATAATAAGAAATACAGATGGAATATACGCACTTAAGAATATGAGCCCAAGTCCCACAACGAGTCCGCACAGGCCAATGATACCAACCGTTTGTTCACTCAATCTCTTAAGAAGCTGTGGTAGTATGATCACCCGCGACAGGATATCACATATCCCGACAAGTACAAAAACTCCCCCTATAAATGATGGGCCCCACATAAATACGTCTTTAAAAAATATACTTGCGTTGAATTGCCATATATTAAGACCAAAGTAAAAAAATGCACCCATAATAAGTAATTCACGTGCCGCTTTCAAAGAAAAAATCTCTTTGAAATGAGAAAACGTATTAAAACTCTTGAGAGTAAGATGCTTTGTACGTTTTTCTTCAGGAAGTGACTCTGGTAAAAATTGTGTGATGCATAGCATAGATACAATAGTAATCCCCGCTGTAATAAAAAAGGGTAAGGTAATAGAAGCAGCGCCAATTACCCCACCAATAGTAGGACCAATAATAAATCCAAGACCAATAGCACCGCCCAGATAACCAAACCATTTACCTCTTTCATGAGGTTGTGTACTGTCACTTATATAAGCAAACAATGCACTTTGATTTCCTGCCGTAAGTCCATCAATTACTCTTCCGAGGAAGAGTACCCAAAGTGCTCCACCAAAGCCGAGCAATATATATCCTATAGCCGAACCGAGTAAGCTGATAAGCAAAATTGGTTTACGTCCATATCGGTCGCTGAGTGCTCCAAAAACCGGTGCAGCAAAAAATGTGCATACAGCAAACACAGAAACAAGTGCACTCATTGCTACTGCTATACTTGCAGCAGGAACATATTTTTCTAATAGAAATGGAAAGAGTGGAAGAACGATAGTCATTCCAATTGCATTCAGCACCGTAATACCTACAATAATCCACAGACTTCTTTTTTTATTTGTGTTTTGCATTTATTTATTTAGAATGTATTATTTTAATGTTCTCTGTAAATGTTCATTTCTGATATTGGTAAAAAAATATCGATTTAATTGCTTCGAAGTGTCAAGTATTTCAAACTCCTATTTTGAAAACAAAAAAAGTATAGGAAAAATAATTTTTTCTGTACTTTTTTTTGGTGGACTTCACAGACAAAATATCGAACTAGCTACTAAAAGACATTGAAATACTATCGAGTTAAAAACGTTATATTTCAAGCTATTAGAGGGGTAAGACATTTTGTTTGTTAAATCGATTTTGCATAAATCGTTAATATTCAATATAATCATTCCTTGTTTTTAGGCATATTTTGCATAGCCCATTTTGACATACTATCAATTATTGGAAGTAAAGTACTTCCGTATGGTGTAATTTTATATTCAACCCTTGGCGGTATTTCCGGATAAATTATTCGGTCAATTACTCCATCTTTTTCTAATTCTCGAAGTTGGTTGGTTAAAGTTTGCTTACTTATTTCTGTTATATTTTTTAGTAAAAGGCTATAACGGTTTCTTTCGGTTCGTATCATATAAATAATACTAGGCTTCCATTTTCCGCCAATTATATTCATACAATACCCAACAGGACAATTGCCCGGCACGAAATCTTTTGTCTTTCTAATTACTGTATTTGCCATTAGTCTATAATTTTAGTCTATACACATAAAGTAGATGTATATAAATTATTTAGGCAAAGATAATACTTTTGCATAAAATTAATTTTAAAAACATAAAAATGAAACTTTTAGAATCAGTAAAAATAGGTAGCCAAGTACTAAAAAATAGTATGGTGATGGCACCAATGACAAGAAGTCGTGCTAACTTTAATGGAGTTTTTTTAGAATCAACCGTATTGTAATATACTACATTGATTATCCATTTTTAAACAACTAAAACTTTTATACCATGAATAGAATATTAGTAATCTTGACAATAAATACTGAAAACCTACCGGAAAATTTTCAAGAAATCATAAAACATGAACGAGAAGTGGTGGCTAAATGGAAAGAGGGAGGTTTTTTAGACCAACTATTTTTAAGGCAAACCAGAAATGGTGCTGTATTTATTTTTAAAGATATTGATGAAGCTAAAGTGAATGAATTGATGCTCACACTTCCTCTTTATCAATTAAAAAAATCTATAGAAATATTTCCTTTAATAAAGGATAATGAGTTTTAAATAAAAATTAAAGCAACATTTAAAAAAACAAAAAAGTTTAGAAAAAACCATTTTCCTAAACTTTTTTAGTGGACTTTCGCAATATTCACATCCCTTAGCAAAAGATTGAAAACAGTTATTTACATATCGTGGTTCGATTTCCCTATTAGGATAAAAAACAAAACCCTTGATTTACAAGGGTTTTGTTAGATGTGGACTTCACAGACAAAATATGGAACTAGCTACTAAAAGACATTGAAATACTATCAAGTTTTTAAACGCTTCATTTCAGAGCAAAAGTGTGATTCGATATTTTAAAGCTTATACCCATTAATATTTTTCGAATTAAAGATCTACGATTTTTTTTATTGCCTTATTAAAAAATCACCTTGCATCTATGATCCGATTTATAAAGCAATTAGTATGACAAGAAGCGAAATTCAGGAGTATTTTTATTATTTGTGTTAAAAAATTAATTTGCTTCAGTTCCAAAATTTTGATCAAAATTCATTAAAGAATTAAATAAATCTTTAAAACTTACTCCTTGTAAAAATTTATTTTTACTTAACAAAGAATGTTCGGATAAACCGTGCAATACGAATTCCATTAGTACAAATTTCTCTGCTCCTTTCGCGCTTGGGTGGTATTTTTTTACGATATTTTCTAAGCCATCAACAATAGATAAGGCTGATGAATAAACCTTATCATTTTCATTTTCTAATAAATCTAAAACATTGATTTGTGAAAACCAGTTAATGATAGTGGAATACTCAGAGTTTTCGTTTTTTCTTTTTAATTTTCCAGGGTCTGGAAAATATTGAATAAATGTATTTCTAATAGCTAAACCGATAAGGTTTTGTGCAATAATTGCAGGACCTTCTTGCTCGCCTTCATATACCAATTCAATTTTACCATTTATTGCGGGAACTGCTGAATATAAATCTGCGAGTCTTGCAAAAGAATAAGGGAAATCATTTTTTAAAAAGCGTAATTCAGCAGCGCTGATTAAACTTTCATAAGCACTTATAGTTAAACGCGCACTCACACCACTTTTTGAATCTACAAATTCGCTGTCGCGAGCTTCTATTGCAATTTGTTCAACAAGGGTTTTAAGTATTTCAGGAACTATAATTTCTTTTTGAAGACTATTAAGTTTTACCTGATTTTGAGTTATTTGTTTTGAATATTCAATTGATTTTGGATAATGCGTTAAAATTTGTGATCCTATGCGATCTTTTAACGGTGTAACAATACTTCCTCTGTTTGTGTAGTCTTCTGGATTTGCAGTAAATACAAATTGTACATCCAAGGGTATTCTTAAATTAAACCCTCGTATTTGCACATCGCCTTCTTGAAGGATGTTAAACAAAGCTACTTGCAATCGAGCTTGAAGATCTGGTAACTCGTTAATAACAAAAATGAAACGATTGCTTCTTGGAATTAATCCATAATGAATGACTTTCTCATCTCCAAATGACAATTTAAAATTTGCTGCCTTTATTGGGTCAAGATCGCCAATCAAATCTGCAACACTTACATCTGGCGTGGCTAATTTTTCCGAAAAGCGTTCTTCGCGATGTATCCAACTTATTGGTGTGGCATCGCCTTTTTCAGAAATTAATTCTTTTGCATATTTTGATATAGGTTGTAAAGGATCATCATTTAAGAGACTACCAGAAATTATTGGTATGTATTCGTCCAATAAATTTACCATTTGTCGCGCCATTTTTGTTTTTGCTTGCCCCCGTAGGCCTAAAAATAAAATATTATGACGACTTAAAATGGCTCTTTCAATTTCAGGAATAACTGTTTCTTCATAACCATAAATTCCATCAAAAATAGGTTCATTTGCTTTTAATTTTTTAATTAAGTTCTCACGAAGTTCATCCTTAATGCTTAAGAATTTGTAATTCGTTTTTTTTAATTCGCCAAGTGTTTTTATGGATGGTGTGTTCATAGTTAAATTTTCTTTCTTTTATTATTTGTATAATCTCTAAAAATCATTTCCCCTAAACCTTTCAATCCTGTAAAGTATGCTTTACCTTGATTAGCTTCAGTAAATTCATCAATAAAATTTTGAAGGTACGAATCGTTAGCAACCATAAAGGTTGTAATTTCTATCTTACTTCGTTTACATGCAGCAGCAATGGTTAAACATTTATTAACGATGCGCCTATCTAAACCATTGCTATTCATATAATATTCGCCCTTTTCTTTTAGGCAAGATGGTTTACCATCAGTTATCATAAAAATTTGTTTGTTAGTAGCTTTCTTTTTTCGAAGTATCGACATAGCTAATTCTAAGCCTGCAACAGTATTGGTGTGATAGGGCCCAACTTGCAAATATGGTAAATCTTTTAATTGTATTGGCCAAGCATCGTTACCAAAGACTATGATATCCAAACTATCTTTTGGATAATTTCGTTTTATCATTTCGGCCATCGCCATGGCCACCATTTTTGCTGGAGTAATTCTATCTTCGCCATAAAGTATCATACTATGGCTAATATCAATCATTAAAACAGTTGCTGTTTGTGTCTTGTATTCTTGTTCAGAAACAATTAAGTCGTTTTCGGTTAGTTGAAAATGTTCTACACCATTATTTATTTGAGCTTGTTTAATGGAATCTATCATGGAAATACTTTGAGGTGAATCGCCAAATTCAAATGCTCTTAAATCGTCACTTGTTTCCTCTCCATTTTTACCATTGAACTTTGTTTTATGATTTCCCGATGTCCCTTTTTTGAGTTTCCCAAAAATATGTTCTAAGGCGTTATTGCGAATCGCTTGTTCTGTTTTTGGAGTAATTGACATCCCTCCCTTGCCATCTTTTTTATCTCTAAGGTAACCGCGCTTCTTGAGCTCATCAATAAAGTCATTAATGGTATAATCTTTATTGGTAAGTTCGTACTCCTTATCAAGTTCTCTCATCCAGTCTAATGCTTCATCTACATCACCACTGGTATGCGTAATAAGTTGCTTAAATATTTTAAACAACTCATCAAATTTTGATTTAGCTTCAACCTTGAAATGTGTAAAACGATATCCTCTCATATCTTGTTCTTTTTCTAAAACACCAAATTTCGCTATTTAATCGATGAAATGCTATTAATTTGTAAATAGTTAATAAATTTTGTAAAATGTACCCTTTTTATGAGCAAAATAACATTAGCACATTTAAGAAATTTTTTATTGATCAATTTGAATTTGCTGTCAAAACTTATTTTTAAGAATT
>CAMBDK010000060.1 GCA_945865315.1 Chitinophaga pinensis
TAAATGGCTTATCCCAGTCAACAATAGCATGGTCATTGATGTTGCCTGAATTTACAAATAATTTTCAAATTATTTTATGTGATTTTATTTTCCAAGGGCAGTCAGATACTAATTGTACTGAGCGTAATTTTGATCAGCATGCTGCCGATATAAACGGTTTACTTAATTCATTAAATATTAAAAAGATCGATATTGTAGGTATTTCATATGGTAGCTTAGTAGCCCAGCATATTTCACTAAATTATCCTAAAAAAGTTAATAAATTAATATTGCTTTCTTCCTTTGCTCATAAAACCTCCTATTTTGAAGCAATTTCGTTAGCATGGCAGAGGGCATTAAATACTGGCGGGTACTCGCTTATGTTTGATGTTATGCTGCCTACTGTATTGAGCGAGGCATATTTTGAACATCCTTTAATACCAATAAATATTCTCAGAGCATCTAAACAAAATACAAATACGGATACCGAAGCACTTAATAAATTAATGAATGCCACCTTCGAACGAGGTGATTACCGGGAAAGATTGAAAGATATTAATATTCCAACAATTATAATTCATGGCGAAAAAGATTCCTTACTTCCAGTTCACATGGGGAAAGCAGTGGGAGATGCTATTCCAGGAAGTGAATTTATTGTTATTTCTGACGTCGGTCATACATTAAATTTGGAGGCCGTTCCACAAACTGTGAAATTAATTAAAAAATTTATCCAATAAATTAAAGCCCATTATTGTCTGAAAAAAAACACACAATTATTCAACAGTAAAGGAATAGATATATATATTTAATAAAATGAAAAACAGAGCCGATAAATCTCCTGATTATCTTGCATCTTCAAGCAATGAAGAGCAACGATTTAATTCCTCTACTATTCTTATCACAGGAAGCACCAGTGGCTTAGGTTTAGAAATAGCTAAGGAGTTTGCAAAGAATGGATATTCTATTATTTTTAATGGCTTGGAAAGTGATGGCCAAAATATAGCCAATGCAATAGGGGAGGAGTTTAATATAAATGTTTATTTTTCAGCTGCCAACATGCTTATCCCCTCCGAAATATATGAGATGGTAAATGAAGGTATAGGAAAATTTGGTAAAATTGATGTGTTGATTAACAATGCAGGAGTTCAGCACGTTTCGCCAATCGAGAATTTCGATACCGAAAAGTGGAATGAAATTATCGGGGTAAATTTAACTGCCGCCTTTCATTTATCAAAAGCTGTTTGGCAAGGAATGAAAGAAAATAAAATGGGAAGAATTATCAATATCGCTTCGGCGCATGCATTAGTTGCCTCCGAATATAAGGCGGCTTATGTAGCTTCAAAACATGGATTGGTAGGCTTAACAAAAACTTTAGCATTAGAAGGTGCGCCATACGGAATTACAGTAAATGCTATATGTCCTGGTTATGTAAAAACCCCTTTAGTTGAAAAACAAATTACTCAATTATCTAACTCACATCACATTCCTGAAAATGAAGTTATTGAAAAATTTATTCTAAATAAACATCCAATTAAAAAATTTGTAAATGAGGAATCTATTGGGAAACTGGCATTGTTTTTAGCTTCGCATGCAGCATCCATGATAACTGGGACTGCTATACCAATTGATGGTGGATGGGTGGCACAATAAGTAATAACATGTTTTTAAAATAGTAGTGAATTCAGCTTATTATCTTTAAAAAAAAATCTTTTTTAATAACTTAATAAATTAGAAATTAATACAAATTAAATCAAACGATGACTTATTTTAGTTTATAAACTTCCATTATCTTTTCACCACCAACTTTAATATTAAATACCGAATGACCTATTTCGTATTCATTGGGATGGTATCTAAAATTAGTTAAATAATAATCCGCTTCCTCCACATCCTTTTTCCAAAACAAGCGTTTTCTTCCTTCAATAGGTAGTATTTCAAAATTCAATTGGCACTCTTCATTGCTAGCAGCAATACGAATTTCTTTTGATTTATCGTTTTCTAATATATATTCTAATGCTTGCCTGAAAGATAATCCCCAATAATCTAATTCGAAATTTTGTCGTATGTTTTCACCTGCCAAAAAATTAAAATATACATTTTGGAAAGGCCTGTTTACAAACATAAATAAATAAATATGGAGGATAAATATTGCCGTTAGAAATGTAATTGTTTTTGTTACAAACCTTATTTTAATGCTTTGAATTAATTGGGTAAAGCCATATACCGCCAATAATATAAGAAATGGATATATGAAAAATATATGGCGGTAAGAGTCGTAAATCGCAGAATTTAAAATTATAATAGATAACACAGGCGTGGCAAACATAAGTAGTGCAAATTTAATTTGCTGTTCAGCAAAAAATGACTTATAAGAATTTTTCACTATAAAAAACACACCTATTAAGAAATATAAGATATATAAAGATGGTGTTGTAATTAAAACCCAAACAGGCACGTAATGCCAAGGCAAGTTTTGGCTGGTAATAAATTCCCCTAAATAAAATACAATTACAGGAATAGGAAAGTGGCTCATTTCCTTAAGTGCACCTATAAAATGGATAACGGGATTCAACCATAATACTGGCCAAAAGGCAATTGTAAAGGATATTGTATAAAAAATAAATATTATTAGATAAACTATTTTTTTAGGTTTTTGTACCAGGTAGAATATTGTTGTAAGAAATGGTATTAATACCCCGATAATTCTAATATCCAATAAAAAGCCGCATATTAATGCGTGAATAATAGCAGTCCAAATTGTCTGGCGCTCTATAAAAACAAATGCCGTATAACTTGCAATGATGCATGCGCTTAACATTATTAAATCTTTAGAATTATAAAAACTTTCCGCAAAAATCCTAGGAGATGCCACAAGCATTAAACAGCATAATAGCGCTGCGCCATGCCTTTTAAATATTTTTAATCCAAATAAATAAAAGAAAATTATTGAAATATAAAAAAAAAGAAAATTAAGGAAGTGACGCATTAAATAAATATCTCTCGTATCTCTTAAGTTCAAAAATACTTCGGCAGAATACAAAAAAATTTCGTAGGATGGTCCATGGTACTTCTCCTCGCAGGCAAGTAAACTTTTGGCATCTCCATTGGTGATGAAAGTATAATTGGTATATCCGTTTAAACGTGAAAAATTTCTCTCGTCGCAAGATATCCCATATTCCGAAAAAATAGAAATTCCAACTATAAAAAAGCCAATAAAAAAAACAATGGCCGAATATTTGAAAAGTTTGTCTTTTATGATTGGGGAATTCATTTAAAGTGTGCTATTAAAAACTATAAATAAGCAATATAATGACTTTAAATAATTTTGGTAATTAATTTTGATTATTTCAATTTGGTAGCTTGAACCTACCCGTTTTTTTAAAGAATTCGGTCCTCCAAGTTATCAAAAAAAATACTAGTCCGCCGCCGCTTAATAAATATTGCTACGAACACTTTATATTATTTTTTTTGACTATTGTCAGCCTTATTTTTTTGCGCTATTACATCATTTTTTATTGTTTCATCCAAAGCCCATGCAAGGTTGTTTTTAGCAAGTTGATCGTTTGCATTTAAATCTATTGCTTTCTGAAAACTTTTAATTGCATTATCAAATTGTCTTAAACTCATATAAGCAACACCAATATTATTTAATGCAGCCGAATTTTTGGGGTCTTTTACAAGTATTTTATTCCACAACTCGATACTTTTATCAAATTCTTGAACTTTTAAATAATTTAAACCTAAGTTAAGGTTGAAGTTATTGTCTTTATCTTTTTCGGGAGTTTTAATTAATTCGTTAATTACAACGAATATTTTATTTTGCTCGGTCTTAGCCCAATTTAAATTATTTTTTGCCAGTTGAAAAGCTGTATCAATTTCAATTGCTCTTTCACAATATGCTATGCCTTTTTTATAATCTTTTATCATTGTATAGGCTAAACCAATGTTACTATTTGCAACAGCGCTTTTGGGTTCTAATTCTAATGCTTTTTTTAGTCTTTCAATAGCCTTTTCAGGCATCGCGGATGTTATATAGGCATTTGAAAGATTAAGAAGATTATTAAATGTAGGGTTAGAATTTGTTACATTTTCGAAAGCCGCAATGTCAATTGCCTGCGCGTTTTTTGTATCATCTACAGCTACCGCATTAGATTTACCTGAGGTTTTATATAATATGTAAACCAAAGGAAGCAGCAAAACAATTACAATTAAAATTGTTTTAATTAATTTAAATTGTTTAGCACTATCTGCAGTAGAACTATTGTTTTCATCTTGATTGCTCAAAAAACTCATATTATCAAGATCTGAAAACTCATTTTCTGTATTTTTCTCTTCGGCATTATTAACTTCTGATTTAATATCTATGTTCTGTTTTGAATCTGCAGTAACATTTTTGTTCTTATCTTCTGTACTCATAATTATTTTATTGATATTTTTTTCTGTTATTAATATTATATTTTATAATTAGCGAGTAAATTTAGTAAAAAAATCGGTTCGCCTCTCATCATTATTTTTTTTAAATTAAAAATATTTGTTAGCGTCATTTTAACTCTTGTTTATTGCTAATTTTTTAAATCATTATTTTTATTACTTTTACGAAAAAAGTTAACCTAAAATTATGATTAAACAATTATTTGAGAACTTACCTAAAGGCAGAACTTTAGTTTATTTCCTTATACTTATTGCCATTGTTACTGCTGTATATTCAAATCATTTTAGCAATTCCTTCCATTTTGATGATTCTCATGCAATAGAAAATAATTTATTTATTCAGGATATAAAAAATATTCCTCTTTTTTTTAAGGATGCCACTACCTTTAGTTCCTTGCCAAGTAATCAAACATATAGGCCTATTGTTAGTGCAACATTAGCAATTGACTATTGGTTAGGTAGCGGATTTAACATGTTTTATTTCCATCTTTCATCCTTTATTATTTTTTTATTGCAAGGTTTCTTAATGTTCTTTTTCTTTTTTAAATTTTTTGATATTTCTTATAAAACTTCTTGGAATTTTTATATTGCAGCAATAGCAGTTGCTTGGTATCTATTGCATCCTGCAAATGCAGAAACTATCAATTATATTATTGCGAGGTCCGATTTACAATCTACATTTTTTGTTATACTGGCTTTTGTCCTTTATATGTATTCGCCTTATTGTAAAAAAACATATATTTATCTGATACCTATAGGAATCGGTGGTTTAGCTAAACCTACAACTGTAATGTTTGCACCTTTTTTGTTTTTTTATATCCTATTGTTTGAACAGAAGATTAGTTTATTTGATATTTTTAGTAAAAAATACTCCAAACAACTTATTGATGTTATAAAAAAAACTATTCCTTCTTTTATTTTTTGTATTGCATTGTATTTATTTATCGACTATTTAACACCTAAGTCATGGCAGTCAGGTGGCTACTCCCAATTCAACTACCTAATCACCCAACCATTCGTAATTGTCCATTATTTTATCACCTTCTTTTTGCCATTTAATTTAAGTGCTGATAGTGATTGGGAGCTATTAAATAACATTTGGAATATCCGTTTTTTTATCGGTTGTTTATTCATCCTTGGGATGATATATTTAGCATTCTTATTTTCTAGAGATCAACGATTGCGTCCTATAAGTTTTGGGATTCTGTGGTTTTTTCTTGCTTTAGTGCCTTCTTCAAGTGTAATCCCATTTGCTGAAGTATTAAATGATCACCGTATCTTTTATCCTTTTGTAGGCCTTTTATTGAGTGTTTGCTGGACTTTCGCTTTATTACTAATGAAATGTAAGAAATATTTTAAACCATTATTATTTAGCTATGAAACAACAGTTATTTTTATTTCATTAATTCTTTTGGGTGGCTATGCTTATGGAACTGTTGAACGCAATAAAGTATGGAATACCGAAGAGAGTTTATGGCTTGACGTTACTGTTAAAAGTCCTAAAAATGCCCGTGGACTTATGAACTACGGCCTTAGCAGAATGGGTAAGGGTGATTATACGGAAGCTGAAAAATGTTTTACCAAAGCAATAGCCATGTGGCCAAATTATTATTCTCTTCACATAAATTTGGGCGTTTTGAAAAATGCGATAGGCGATAAAATAAGTGCTGAAAATTATTTCAAAAGTGCTATTCAATTTGGCGGACATACGCCTGATGTATGGTATTTTTATGGTAATTTTTTGTTTAGTCAATTGCGGTATAAAGAAGCTATTCCCATGCTTGAAAAATGTATCGAACTTTCTCCAGCTAGCATTGGAGTTAGAAGTACGCTAATGAAAGCATATAACGATATTGGTGATTGGACTAAACTTAAATCACTAGCCTTAGGTACATTACAAATAATTCCAGATAACCTGGAAGCCTTACAATATTTAAAAGCTAGTGAAAATAAAAAAGGCAAAATTGAGATGGAAGAAGAAGAAATAAAAAAAAATCCTACTGCCGAAAAATATTTTAACCTAAGTTTAATGTATTATAATGCTGGTAAATACGAACAATGTATTATTGCCGGACTTGAAGCAGTTAAATTAAAGCCGGATTATGCCGATGCTTATAATAACATGGGATCGGCATATACCTTGCTTAAACAATATGACAAAGGAATAGCTGCTTGTCAAAAAGCCATTGATATTAAACCAGATTTCCAACTCGCAAAAAATAATCTTAATGATGCTATCAATAAGCGCGACAAAATTTCTAATATTGAAACTCAGGCCAAAGAATCTCCTTCGGCAGGCAAACAAATTGATTTAAGTTTAGCTTATTATCAAAGTGGTGAATATGAAAAAAGCATTGAAGCTTGTAAAAAAGCATTGACTTTTCAGCCCGATTACGCTGCAGCTTATAGCAATATGGCCGCTGCTTATAATCAATTAAAACAATGGGACAATGCTATTGATGCTTGCAACAAAGCATTGAAAATTGATCCTCAATTCAAATTAGCCCTGGGAAACTTAAATTGGGCTAAGGACGAAAAAGCAAAATCTAAAAAATAATCTTTTGTACCATATTAGTTGCTCCTAATTAATGAAATTAACCTCCTTATAATACCTCCTGCTTTTTTTATTTCTTATATTTCTGACAATACTAAATCAAAAAAATATTTTACTGTCATGGAATGCATTTACCTTCCCTTTTTTATTTTTTATCATCGTTCTAGTCTATTTGTATTTTTATATATTTGTAATTAATGTTCATGAAAAAAATAAGATACCTATTTTCTATTATTTTAATTTCTGCATGTAATTATAAGGATAACGAAAGCAATGATCCCTATGATAAGGGGCTTTTTGTGCCCGAAAACTTCAAACAATTAACCCTTGATTCCCTTAAACCTCCCAAAGTTATTATTGCCGGCACTCCTCAGTTAGTGGATGTGCCTATAAAAAAAGGTAATTCTTATTTTTATAAATTTAAAGATGGTGAAAATAAAAATATTCCTCTTAATCCTCCCTCAAATATTATAATCCCTAAAGGATTTACTCAAGGGTCACCTAACTTTACTACCATTAATAGCAATGATGGCCTTGCATTCGACTGTATTTCTTGCGGAATTATCGATAAAAAGGGGAGTTTATGGTTTGGAACCACTATGGGTGGTGTAAGCCATTATGATGGGAATACTTTTACTAATTATAATGAGTCATTTGGGCTGGCTATGAATGAAATAACCAGTGTTTTTGAAGATAAAAAAGGAAATATATGGTTTGGAACAAATGGTAATGGTATAAGTTGTTTTGATGGTATTCATTTTAAAAATTATAATACAATTCATGGCTTAGCTAATAACTCAGTTTGGTGTATAAACGAAGATAATATTGGAAATATTTGGTTTGGCACTTACGGTGGCGGTGCAAGCCGTTTTGATGGGGAAAATTTCACTACTTTTTCGGTGGATCAAGGTCTTTCAGATAATATAATTTATAGTATTATAGAAGATAAAATAGGGAACATTTGGTTTGGAACTAATGATAAAGGCGTTTTTAAATATGACGGTAACAGGATAGACGCGATAGATAAAGGGGATAAAGTTGCATTGAAAACAACTAAAGACCTGAAAAAACATAATGGTAAATTTGTAAAATCTTTTACAAATTTATCTACAAAGGATGGTTTAGTAAATAACAAAGTTTCCTCTATACTAGAGGATAAAATTGGAAATATTTGGATGGGTACTTTTGGTGGGGGAGTATCTTGCTATGCTGGAAATAGGGTGGAACCACTTGCTCAAGGAACTGTAAATAATTTCAAGAAAAATAATGAAAAACCTTTTGAATTATTTACTAATTACACTACCGATCAAGGTCTTTTAAGTAATTATATTCATACTATCATAGAGGATAAAAATGGTAATATTTGGTTTGGTACTAAAGGCGGTGGAGTATGCCGTTTTGCGCCTTCTGGTTTAAATGGTGATGGGCAATTTACAATTTCAAACTATACAACTGAGCATGGTCTTGCAGATGACGATATTCGTAGCATTACAATTGATAAATCTGGGGATTTATGGTTCGGCACTAATGGTGAAGGATTAAGTAGATATGACGGAAGCTCTTATACTAGCTTTAACAAGTCTCATGGCCTCCCAAGTAATACCATATGGGGTATTATGGAAGATAGAAAAAAGAATCTTTGGTTTGGTACAGATTGGAAAGGGGCATTTCGTTATGATGGCAACTCATTTACTAGGTTTTCAATTATGCAAGGTCTTGCGCAAAATACTGTTAATTGTATTACTGAAGATAATTTGGGGAAATTGTGGTTTGGTACCTCTGGAGGCCTTAGCTGTTATGATGAGATATCTTTTAGGAATTATAGAACTTCGCAAGGATTGCCTTCTGATGATATTTCATGCATTACAAAAGATAGAATAGGGAATTTATGGATCGGTACTAGTGATTCAGGAATTGTTCGTTATGACGGCAATCGGGTGGAAGCAATCGAACAGATTAATGGTGAATCTATTCAAATAAATAACAATGATTTAAAAACAGATAATGGAAAACTTGTTAAAACTTTTATTCATTATACCGCTGAGCAAGGTTTAGCTGACAATAACATCACTTGTATTTTTGAAGATAAAATTGGAAATCTATGGTTCGGAACTAAAAATGGAGGTGTTAGTTGTTATAATGGAAATCGCATTGATGCTATTGAAAATAACGATGAAATTGCGAAACATAATCAAAATGATCTTAAAAAAATAAATGGTAAACGCCTAAAATCATTTACAAATTACACAACCAAAAATGGTCTTGGGAATAATGTTATTTATAGTATTATTGAAGACAAATTTAATAATCTTTGGTTTGGAACAAAATCTGGTATCAGTCGCTTTGATGGGAAATCGTTTACTAATTTTACCATTGACGATGGGCTCCCAAATAATTTTGTAACACAGTTATGTATTATTGATGATGGTAATATTGCTATTGGAACAAATTTTGGAATTGCTGTAATAACTGATTTTACTCCTTTATTAACAGAAAAAAGCACCAATAAAAACTTACCTGTTCAAAATAATTTGACAAACAAAGAGTTGAAAAATTATACTCCTTTAATTGAAATATATAATAGCGCAAATGGTTTTTCTATAAAAGATGTTAATCGAGGGCAACATGCAATGTTTAAGGATAGTAAGGATATTCTTTGGATTGCTACCGGAAGCTCCAAAACAGCCTTGGTTAGGTTTGATCATAAGGCCGTAAATAAAAATTTGAATGCCCCATCGGTAGTTATCAATAATATTCGAATTAAAAGGGAAAATATTTGTTGGTTTAACCAAACTTTAAATACTGAAAATATATTACTAAATAAAAATACTACTAATAATAATTTAAGGAAATTTCAACAAGAAAAAGACTCAAATACAGATTCGCTAACCTTATTGTTAGCGCAATTTATGGCTTTCGGTAAAAAAATACCTCAAAATTTATTGGAAAGTAAAAAGAAGATGTTATCAGGAATAAAGTTTGATAGTATCACCAAATTTTATCCAATACCCCTTAATCTTATATTGCCATACAAACATAATAATGTTAGCATTGATTTTAATGCAATAGAAACGTCACATCCATCTTTAGTAAATTATCAATATATGTTGGACGGTTATGAAAATGAATGGAATCCAATAACACATAAAAGAAGCGCCACCTACGGCAATATTTATGAGGGTAATTATACTTTTAAATTAAAAGCTCAAAGTCCTGAAGGCGTATGGTCCGAGCCTATTGAATATAGTTTTAAGGTGCTGCCACCATGGTACAGAACTTTATGGGCCTACTTTTATTATATATTAACTGTTTTCATGCTTATTTGGCTATTTTACAAATGGAAATTAGCCTCTCTGATAAAGGATAAGAAAATACTAAAATACAATGTAGAAAAGGCCGTACAACAGTTGAAAGATAAAACATTAGTTGCTGAAGCCAACGCAAAAGAGGCTTTAAACCAAAAACAATTGGTATATGAAAAACAAAAAGAAATTTTAGATAGTATTCATTATGCTAGTCGAATTCAAAAATCATTACTTACTGGTGATGATTACATTAAAGAATACCTGAAAGCAGAATATTTTATTTTATTCAAACCAAAAGATATCGTTGCAGGAGACTTCTATTGGGCAACATCTCAAAATAATTTATTTTACTTAGCTACCTGTGATTGCACGGGCCACGGTGTGCCTGGAGCATTTATGAGTATGCTCAATATCCTTTTTTTAAACGAAAATGTTATTGGCAATAAAATGTTAATGCCAAACGAAATATTAAATAGCCAGCGAAAAGAAATTATAAAAGCTCTTAACCCAAAGGGGAACGAAAACTCAAAAGACGGAATGGATTGCGTGTTATGTGCTTATGATTTTGATAATATGAAGTTACATTATGCTGCTGCATATAATAAAATTAATATAGTGCGCGATGGCGAGATTATAGAATATGAAGGCGATAGAATGAGTGTTGGTAAACACGACCGCGAAATAGCATCCTTTTCATCGCATACTGTAGATATAAAAAAAGGAGATATCATTTACACCTTTACTGATGGTTACCCGGATCAGTTTGGCAAAGGAAATAAAAAATTACAAAGTAAAGTTCTGAAAAAAATTCTTCTTAATATTAGCCGCTTACCTATGCTGGAGCAAAAAATATATTTAGATAATTATATTGAGGAATGGAAAAGTGGACAAGAACAAACAGATGATATTTTGGTCATAGGTGTCAAAATCTAAAATTTTATTGTTTTTTTAAAAAAAAGTGTTGTTGAGATAAGCCTAAGGTATATTTTTATTTTTTTATATCTAACTATTGTATAATTTTATATTTGTTTTACAAAGGCTAAAAAAAAAGTATGTATAAAATTCTAATTAAGCCAATATTTTTCTTGTTTCAGCCCGAAACTATTCACCATATAGTATTTTTTTTTATAAAATTAATAGGCGCAATACCTGGTGTTCCAAATTTAATTAAATGTATTTATTTGATTGAGGATAAACGCTTGGAGCAAAAACTATTCGGCCTTACTTTCCCCAATCCCATAGGACTTGCAGCGGGTTTTGATAAGGATGCAAAGTTATTTGATGAGCTTGGTAATTATGGTTTTGGATTTATTGAAATAGGTACACTCACTCCGCTGCCACAAGCTGGCAATGAGAAACCTCGCATGTTTCGGCTGCCAAAAGATAAGGCTCTTGTAAATCGCATGGGCTTTAATAACGAAGGTCTTAATGCTGCCATTGATCGTTTGAAAAAAGGTAAAACTAATATTATTATTGGTGGCAATATTGGTAAAAATAAAAACACCCCTATGGAGGATGCTGAGGATGATTTTTTAAAATGTTTCGAGGCTTTGTTTAATTATGTTGATTATTTTGCTGTAAATGTGAGTTCACCAAACACACCTAATTTGCGTACTTTGCAAGATAAAATACCACTTACAAATTTGTTAACCCGTTTAAAAAAATTAAATACGCAATTAGCAGACTCTAATTCCTTTGATGGTAATCCCATTCAATACAGGAAGCCTCTTGTTAGAGCAGGGCAGGGGAGACCTATACTTCTTAAAATTGCTCCTGATTTAACCAATGAACAATTAGATGATATTATAGAAATTATTAAAGAAACCAAAATTGACGGTATAATAGCTACCAATACTACTATTTCAAGAAAAAACCTCCAAACTGAAATATCCGAGCTCCAAATTATTGGAGCTGGCGGTTTAAGTGGCAAACCATTAACAAGTCGTTCTACTGAAGTTGTGCGTTATTTAAATGAAAAATCTAATAAAGCATTTCCTATTATTGCTGTTGGTGGTGTTCATAATGCCGACGATGCTATAGAAAAAATAAATGCTGGTGCCAGCTTAGTGCAAATTTATACTGGTTTTATTTATGAAGGACCTGGTATTGCAAAACGAATTAATAAAGCATTGCTAAAACAAAATATTTTTAAAAATAAATTATAGAATCTTTATATACAAGCTACCAATAAATATTTAAGGTTTCTTTCGAACCAAAAAATACTTGTTTGGTTCATTCTTTTGCTTTTAAAATTTATAATTTTAAATATTAGTTTGTATTTACTAATTTTGCATTACTAATATTTATTGTAGATTGTAAATTAATGCATTATGAAGCTAATTGAATGTTCGCGAGATGCAATGCAAGGCATCCATCAATTTATACCCACCGAAAAAAAAATAGCCTATATTAATTCATTGCTTAAAGTTGGTTTCGATACCATAGATTTCGGCAGTTTCGTTTCTCCCAAAACTATTCCTCAAATGCGCGACACAGCGCAGGTATTAGAACAGCTTGACTTAAGTAATTCTACTTCAAAGTTACTTGCAATTATTGCAAATGTTCGTGGAGCAGAAGACGCCGTTGAATTCGAAGAAATTAATTATTTAGGATTTCCTTTTTCTATTTCAGAAACTTTTCAGCAACGTAATACCAATGCATCCATTGCTGAATCACTACTGAGGGTGGAAGAAATACAAGATTTATGTGTGCGTAATAAAAAAGAATTAGTAGTATATATTTCAATGGCTTTCGGCAACCCATATGCCGATGAATGGAATAGCAACATAGTATTAAGCTGGACAAAAAAATTGGTTAAGATGGGAATAAAAACGATATCCTTGTCTGACACCATTGGAGTTTCTACACCACAAAATATTGCATATTTGTTTTCCAAATTGGTTCCTGAATTTCAGAATGTTGAAATTGGTGCTCATCTTCATACCGAAGCTTTCAGTTGGGAAGAAAAAGTAAATGCTGCCTATAATAATGGCTGCAATAGATTCGATGGTGCTATTAAAGGTTTTGGAGGATGTCCTATGGCGGCAGATGAATTAATAGGAAACATGCCCACCGAAAATTTAGTAAAGTACTTTCATACAAAAGGTATTTACACCGGTGTTGACGAAATTGCTTTTGGCGATTCAATGCTTCTTTCGGCTAGCGTTTTTCCTAATGAATAGAAAAAAGTATCTATTGAATATAAATAACATAAGTATTCAAAATCAATGATAAATGCTATTTTAAATACCTTATATTTGAATATGGCACCTGCATCTTTTTATAAGAAAGCCATTTACGGCATTATATAGCCTAATCAATATTTACCAAGATAAAGTGATGAAAATTCATTAAAAAATCAAAAAGTAGTTTTAAAAACAAAAAAAATATGAATACAAACAAATTTCAAAAATTAATAAATAATAAATTTTTATTTCGCTTATACCTACTTAAAAAATTACCATTAGCATTTATTGCTGGCTTAAGGGTAAAGGAACTTAGTAATGAACAAGCTATTGTTACAGTAAAATATGGGTGGTTAACACAAAATCCTTTTCAATCTATTTACTTTGCCTGCCTTTCAATGGCTGCTGAAATGTCAACAGGCTTACTTGCCCTTAATGCAATTTACGGGTCCCAACCTCCTGTATCTATGCTAATTATAAAAAACCAAGCATTATATCATAAAAAGGCAGTAGGCACCATCACTTTTGTATGTTCTGATGGAAAATTGCTGAATGATGCCATTAATAAGGCTAAAATAAGTGGTGAAAGCATGCAAGTGGATGCATCCACTATTGGCACAGACCAAGAGGGGGTGATAGTGGCCGAATTTACATTTACTTGGTCCTTAAAAGTGAAAAATAAAACTTATTAACAATTGCTATTGGTAACATTTCCTATCACCTGCTTTATTATTCGTATATTTGGTAATTAATTAATATTAAATATCATGCAAAAAGTTAATTTTAGTAATAAAAATACTGAATTTTTTAATATATTAAAAGAGAAAGTAGATGCTTATTTCATTTCAAATGACATACGCCAAACTGGTAACTTAAAGTTATATATAAAAACAGCATTATTGATATTTTCTGCAGTTACATTATATGTTATTTTAGTTTTCTTCACTCCTACAACATGGCTTTCCTTGCTTTTAAGCGGCCTTTTGGGTGTTAATTTTGCAGCAATAGGTTTTAATGTGATGCATGATGGTGCACATGGAAGTTTTTCTCAAAAAACTTGGGTAAATAATTTAATGGGCTACTCACTAAACATGATGGGGGGGAGTGTTTATTTATGGAAATACAAACACAATGTAAATCACCATTCTTTTACTAATATTGAAGGTATGGATGATGACATAGACATAAGGCCCTTCATTAGAGTGCATGATGACCAAAAAAAATATTGGTACCATCGTTTTCAACATATATATTGGGTAGGGCTTTATGGTGCAACCTATCTTTTATGGATATTTGTTCAGGATTTCACAAAATATTTTACAGGGAAAATAGGAGGAACGCCTTTCCGTAAAATGGATACAAAAGAGCATTTCATCTTTTGGATCAGCAAGTTGGCTTATATTGGGGTATTTATTGTTGTACCTATATTTAGGATAGGGTTAATTGAAACAATCATCGCTTACTTATTAATATCATTTGTTTGCGGTTTCATCATCGCTGTGGTGTTTCAGCTTGCACATATTGTAGAAGATGCTAAATTTTCAACACCCAACTCACAAACATTTAAAATTGAGGAGGAATGGGCTATACATCAAATTAAAACGACGGCAAATTTTGCTACTAAAAGTAAAATTGTTTCCTGGTTTACCGGAGGTTTAAATTATCAGGTGGAGCACCATCTTTTCCCCCGTATTAGTCATATTCACTATCCGAAAATAAGCCAATTTGTTCGAGAAACTTGCCAACAATTTAATATTGCATATTTAGAATTCCCTACTGTTTTAAGTGCTGTTCGTTCTCATATTATGCATTTAAAGCAAGTTGGACAATAAAAAAAGCCATCTTTTTTTTATTAAAAACATGTCTATTTAATAAAAAAATAGGCCTTCCTTCTTTTATTTTGTATTTTTCGATAGTGCTGCAGCTTTATATTTGTTCAATATTTTCGAATTTAAGGCACTATTAAAAATAAATTGTATTAGTTATTTTTTAACAATGCCTCAGCTAGTCAATATTCAATTTTAATTTTTTACAATCAGCTTTTGGCAAACTGATAGAGTCTCTTTAAAAAGAGCCCCCTTTATCATAAAACCAAAAACAATACTTGCGCGGAATTACATGAATAAATTTGATTTTTAATTTTAAATTAATCGAATTAGTTGCCATTCACTTACAAAATGGATAGCGCCTATTGACCTACCGCATTAAATTTCCCAATGGAATTAATTAAGAATTAAGCCCAAAATAGGGGTTCAAAGAATTTATTTTTAAAATTAGTTTGTAGGAAAAGAAAAATGTACCTATCTTCGCATCCCGAATTGTAAAATTTTGGAATACATATTACAATCTTAAAATATAAATTAATACTAAAATATAGTGGAAGCAATTAGTTACAAAACGGTTTCAGCAAGCAAAGAGACCATAACCAAAGGATGGGTATTGATAGATGCCGAAGATCAGATATTGGGTCGTTTGAGTTCAAAAATAGCCTTTATTTTAAGAGGTAAGGATAAAGTTAATTTCACACCACATGCAGATGCGGGAGATAATGTTATTGTTATCAATGCTGAAAAAGTAAAATTAACAGGCAATAAGTTAACCGAAAAAGAATATGTGCGCCATACTGGTTACCCAGGAGGTCAGCGTTTTTCTACCCCTAAAGAATTATTAGCAAGAAAACCTACAGAGGTAGTTAGAATGGCTGTAAGCGGGATGCTACCCAAAAATAAATTAGGGGATGCCTTAAGACGTAATGTTTATATTTATGCAGGTGCAGAACATCCTCATGCAGCACAACAACCGAAAGAAATTAAATTAAATACAACTAAATAAAACAATGGAAGTAGCAAATACTCTTGGTAGAAGAAAAACCGCTGTAGCACGTGTATATGTGCAAAAAGGAACTGGCGTAATTGTAATCAATCATAAAGATTACAAAGCGTATTTCACAACATCCGCTTTACAATATAAAATTACTCAAGCATTTAGCGTTACTAAAACACTAAATGAATTTGATGTGAAAGTAAATGTAAAGGGGGGCGGGGTAACAGGTCAGGCAGAAGCTGTACGTTTAGCAATTGCCCGTGCTTTAGTAGAAATTGATGCGAATCACAAACCTCTGTTGAAAGCAGATAGTTTAATGACTCGTAATCCTAAAATGGTTGAGCGTAAAAAGCCTGGTCAGAAAAAGGCTCGTAAACGCTTCCAATTTAGTAAACGTTAATATTTATCCATTATTTACAAATAATTAAAATTGTTTGTAAATTTTTTATCAGATAAATTTTTAAAATATAAAATATAAATCATAAATATAGACTCAATGTCATCTAGAACAAATTTTAATGAATTATTAGAGGCCGGTTCACACTTTGGTCACTTAAAAAGAAAATGGAACCCAGCAATGGCTCCTTATATCTTCACAGAAAAAAACGGTATTCATATTATCGATTTAAATAAAACTGTTGTGAAAATTAACGAAGCAGCAGATGCTTTGAAACAAATTGCAAAATCAGGTAAAAAAATACTATTTGTAGCTACCAAAAAACAAGCTAAAGATATTGTTTCCGAAAAAGTAAAGTCTATTGGTATGCCTTATGTTACTGAGCGTTGGCCAGGTGGTATGCTTACCAATTTTGCAACGATTCGTAAAGCTGTTAAGAAAATGGCTACTATTGATAAAATGAGTACTGATGGTACTTTCAATAATATTTCTAAAAAAGAGAAATTGCAAATATCTCGTGAGCGTGCTAAGTTGGAAACCAATTTAGGAAGTATCGTTGATTTAACCCGTTTGCCAGCAGCATTATTTATAGTTGATATTTATAAGGAACATATCGCTGTAGCTGAAGCAAAACGATTGAACATACCTACTTTTGCAATTGTTGATACCAATTCTGATCCAAATGCTGTAGATTATGCAATTCCAGCAAATGATGATGCTTCAACGTCTATCACTTTAATAACTAGTATTATCACCAAAGCTATTGAAGAAGGATTATCTGAACGTAAAGTGGATAAAGATTCTGCAGTGGCTGAAGAAAAAGAAAATGCTAAAACATCGACGGTAGAAGCAGAAGCAAAATTAAATTCTTCTACAGAAGAAGGTGATGCTACATCTGAGAAAAAAGCTGCTGCTCCTGGTAAAAAACCAAGAAGAAAAATTAATTAAAAAATAAGTATTAAAAGGATATAAAATCTTATTAAGCACTTTTTAATGTGCCAATAGCTTTTTTATAACAAATTTAATTTTATAAATAATTTAATAATAAAAAAATATGACAACAATGACTATAACAGCTGCTGAGATAAATAAGTTAAGACAAATGACTGGAGCAGGTATGATGGATTGCAAAAAAGCATTGACAGAGGCTGATGGAGATTTTGAAAAAGCTATTGACGAGTTACGTAAAAAAGGACAAAAAGTAGCAGCTAACCGCAGCGATCGCGATTCTAAAGAAGGTTTGATAGTGGCTAAAGCTACTGCAGATAATAAATGGGGAGTGGTTTTAGGCGTAAATTGTGAAACAGATTTCGTTGCTAAAAATGAAGCTTTTGTTTTGTTTGCAAACAATATTTTAGAAATTGCTATTGCTAAAAATGCAAAATCTGCCGA
>CAMBDK010000061.1 GCA_945865315.1 Chitinophaga pinensis
GGATTAATTCCGAATGAAAATTGCATTTCATATATTGACTATAATGACTTGATGAAACAAATACAAGAACTTAACGATGAGCAGTATAATGAAATTCAGCAAAAATCAATCATTTGGGTAGCTGCAAACTCATGTGAAAAAATGATTGAAAATATATTTGAAATCAACAGTATGGCACATTCCATAAAGCAAAATCGCTCATCATTCCTGAAAACATAGCACTTGTATTTTTACCACCATATAGCCCTGAATTAAATCCTGCCGAAAAGATGTGGGCTATCTTAAAAAGAAAATTTACCGGAAAACTTCACCAAACGTTAGATATTGTAAGCGATTTTATATCCAAAGCGGTTAAAGTTTTTACAGAGAATCGAATAAAAAAACTTGCTCATGTTTATGGTTTTTTTTATCGCTTTTTCTTTTGCTTCTTGCAAAAAAAATAATCATGCCAATGAGTTAGATCTGTTTAGGGCTATTGTATTTTGATTTTGAAATAAATACCTTTACAAAAAAATATAAAAATCAATGACAGAATAATTTTAAACTAACAGTTAATAAACACAAAATGAAAAAAATAATTATTCCCCTCGCCATTATATTTGTTTGTACAGCCTGTTTTTCCGGCAAAACATTTGGTCAAATAAAATTTGAACACGGTACTTGGGCAGAAATAAAAGCTAAAGCTAAAGCAGAAAACAAGATTATATTTATGGATGCTTTTACTACCTGGTGCGGCCCTTGCAAGTGGATGGTGAAAAATGTTTTTACAAATGATACCGTAGCTAATTATTATAATTCAACATTTGTGAATGCTAAAATAGATATGGAAGCAGGGGAGGGCAAAGAACTCGCAATTCAATATAGTATTCAAGCATATCCTTCCTTATTATATATTGATTCCAATGGGGAGATTGTTCATCGTGCTGCCGGTTCGCGAGAAACTGCTGATTTTATCCAACTCGGAAAAGATGCTCTAAATCCTGACAAACAATTTGGTGTCCTTGAAAAAAAATATAAAAACGGACAAAGAGATATTCAATTTATGAAATTATATTTGGCTTCACTTCAAGAGGCAGGCTTAAAAACAGTAGAACCATTAGCAGCATATTTTAGCACTCAAAAAGAAGAAGATTTAACAAATAGAGATAATTGGAATATTATTTATAGTTATTTAACCGATTTTAAATCGAAACAATTTAATTATTTGATTGTTAATTCAGCTGTTTTTTCAAAAAAATATTCATCCGATTCAGTAAATAGCAAGATGTACAGCATATATATGAACCAATGCCTTCATTTAATTTATTCAAAAGAAGCAGATAGTACTGGCTATTTTAAATTTAAAGAAGAAATTACAAAATCGGGATTCGCTAAAAGTGAAGAGTTGGTCTTAGATTCGGATATCGGGTATTATTTAAAAAAACAGGATTATATAAATTATTCAAAAGTTGCTTCCTTATACATTGAAAAATATCAAAGTGCAAATTCCTCTCTTTTAAATGAAATTGCTTACGAGTTTTATACGAGTGTACAAGATAAAACGATGCTTGCAAAGGCTGAACAGTGGTCAAAAAAATCATATGAACTTGACCCAAATCCAATTACTAACGGAGACACATACGCTTGCTTATTATCTGTAAACGAAAAAAAGAAAGAAGCTATAAAACTTGAAAAATACTTAATAGAAATAATCAAATCTGATCCAAATAAATACGATCAAAGTTCTATAACTGAAATGGAAAACAAGATTGCTGATTGGAGTAAATAATAAAAAGTATAGTTAATTATATTTATTGAATTTACCCCCGCTGGTCGCTACATGCAATACCGATCATAGAGGCTGGGATTTACCCCCCCCGTTCTATTGCCATCGCTACATATGTTTCAGCAACGACTAATTCCTGCTCACAATAATTAATTTTTTCTTGAATAGAAACAGGAAACTTGTTGATAATTTTGAATCCAAAAGGAATAAAAAAATCAGGAATAATACAAACTAAAAAAATATTTTTGGAAACATTTTTGATTAACTCAGCTACCAGTGCTTTGCCTATCCCTTTTCTTCTGTAAGGGCTAACTACGCCAATGGAGCAAAGCTCAATACAATCGCTATGCTCTCGTAATCTAGCAAAGCCAACCAATATGTTTTCATACACTGCTATTAAAAATTGTTCTTTTTTTAAGCCTCTATTATCTAGCTCATACGCTATGATAAATGAAACAATGCTAGAAAATTCTATTTCTGTAGGCTTTCTGAAATTTACTTTGCCTATAAAAAGGGGGGCTATTGCCCCCCTTAAATTTTGCTTTTTAGTTAGTATTTTAGTTCTCTTCACTTAATATAGGAGGAAGGTAAATACTAATTAATGATGGTGGCCATGCTCCCCATGCACATGACCGTGCGCCAACTCTTCTTCACTTGCTGCACGTACCTCTAATACTTCTCCTTTAAAATGTAAATCTTGACCTGACAATGGGTGATTAAAATCCATTTTAATATATTCTTTAGTAATTTCCATTACCATCCCATACATTTTACCGCCTTCATTATCAACCATAGGAAGCGTAACTCCCACTTTCACATTTTCTTCATCTAGCGCTCCGTCTTCGCCCAAAAATGCATCAATAGGAATCATTACTACATGTTGTTCATCTCTTACGCCATAACCGCGTTTGTGGTCAATAAAAAAATCAAAGCCGTCCCCTGCTTTTTTACTGAACAAATTAGATTCAAAATCTTCTAATAAACCACCAGCACCAAATATAAATACGAATGGATGCTCTTTGCTGGTTTTTTCTATCTGTTCTCCAGTGTCTTTTTTTGCTAATAAATAGTTTACTGATACTACTGTGTTGTTTTCAATTATCATTTTAATGTGTTTTTAATTATTTATTTTTTACAAAAGTAAATCAAATCATGCAAATATGAAAAAATATATAGCTTTTTCTTGTTATTAAAAGAGTTTTTTAAAAAATTGTTTTCCCCTCATTGAAATAGATAATCAAGGTTTTTGCCAATCTTTTTTTAATGAAAAAATAATTTGCAGCCTATTTAAAATAGCCTATGTTTGTTTTTTCTGCAATTATTTTACAATCATTATTTTTTTATGGATAACCGATTTAGAGCTTTGTAATTTAACAGAGTATAGTCCTGAAGCTTTATTAGAAAAATCAAATGCCTCAATTCCTCCAACGATAGTTCTTTGTTCTAATAATTCTCCCAAAGAGTTAAATAAACTAAGCATAATAGGTTTCGAGTATTGCGCGTTAATTTCTATAAATAAATTATCATTTGCAGGATTAGGGTAAATGCTAATATTCTTTTGTAATATTATTTCTTCCTCTCCAGTGATTGCAACAGTAATACTATCGCAATAAGTGCTTGTACAGGAGGTATCGGATACAGTTAGACATACATAATAAGTTCCTGGATTCTGGAAATTATTTGCGGGGTTTTGCTGAGTAGATGTACCATAAGCACCAAAGTTCCAAAAATAACTTGTTGGATTGCCACTAGAGTTCTCCGTAAAAGAAACCAAATTTTCTTCAACTATGTCGTAAGTGAAATTTGTTGGGCAGTTGGAAAAGTTGCCCACATTTAAATTATAACAGTCTGTAAAAGAGCAGTCGCCTGTAGAGTCCGAAATGCTGCAACATACCCAATAATATCCTGCTGTATCAAAGGTGTGTACTGGGTTTTGAAGCGTGGAGCTGTCCCCATCGCTAAAAGTCCACAGCCAGCTAGAAGGAGGAGAACCCCATGAATAATCATAAAAATTTACTTTAAGGGAGTTGGCGCTGTCCATACTAAATTCCCAATATTCATAACAGCTGCTTGGTGAGCCGGCATAAATAAAATCGCAATAAGTACTTTTACATAAGGTTGAACTATTGAATGTGCTTAAACAAACCCAATGCCAACCATCAAAAGGGTATGTGTGAATTGGGTTTTGTTGATTTGAAGTGCTGCCATCTTCAAAATCCCAAAGCCATGAAGTAGCGTTACCTAAAGATTTATCGGCAAAATGAATCGTATATGGATTAATTGAATCTGCCGCATTCTCATATAAAGCATAACAGTTACTTATTTCTATGGTTTTACAGTATACATCATAACATCCAGAAATAGAATCATAAATATTTAAACATACATTAAAATTCCCCGTTGAATTATATAAATGATTTACATTTTGAGTAAAGGCTGTATCGCCATCGCCGAAATCCCAAATCCAATTTGTTACGCCAGCTTGCGATAAATCTGTGAAATTAAAGCTATGCAAATTTAGCGAATCTGGTGTAGCTTTAAAATAAGAGGTGCAACCTACCGTTCCTGTACTAATTTGCTGACAGCTTGTGTTTGAACAGCCAGAGTTGTCTTGAACAGTGAGGCATACGGTATAAATTCCAGCGCTTGCAAAAACATGAACAGGGTTGTGCGTACTATCAATAGTGCCGTCACCAAAATTCCATAGCGTGTGAAGAGCAGTCCCTAATGAATCAGCGTAAAAATTTATTAAATTCGAATTAATAAAATCAAAGTTAAAGGTGAAATTAGAAGAACAATTTCCTCCAATACCGCCGGTTGTAATAGAGTCACAATAACTATTGCTGCAACCCGAAGCGTCTATAGTTGTTAAACAAACATTGTAATTTCCCGCCTGATTGTATATATGCAATGGGTTTTGGGAATTATTTATAATGCCATCACCAAAATCCCATTGCCAATTAACTACTCCTGTTGAGGAAGAATCATGAAAGTTGATTTTATTTGGATTTAATGAATCTAATGAATAATTAAAACTGGCAGCGCAATTTCCGGTGTTGCCAACACTTACACTGTCGCAATAGGTGCTCTGGCAATTTGTAAATGGCGCATAAGCGCTCAGACAAACTACATACACCCCCGCTTGTAAATAAGTATGCACAGGGTTTGCTTGCGAAGATGTTGTGCCGTCGCCAAAATTCCAACTCCAATTGGTAGGGGAGGTATTTCCAAAAGTTGAGTCGGCAAATGAAACGCTGAGCGCAATTTCTGAATAAATAAAATTTGATTGACAAGTTTGAGCATCCGCTAATGTTATGCTTAAGGAAAATACAATAAATAGTAATGTTTTTTTCATGGTATTATAAGTGTATAACAATTGGTGTTTTGGAGTGACGGTGTTTTATAACTTTAATAATAAAGTATTCAAAAAAAATGTAAAAGAATTATAAAAAAAAATAATTTTTATAAAACCTGTTTGCTTTTTAAGTAATTAATATATCCAATTTTATGAAGTTTTATAAATTTTTTCTCCACTTCATCCGCAAGCGTCTCTTTATATTTCAATAGCTTTTTATACAATTCATTATCAGCTGCTGCAAGGATTTGAATTGCTAGTATACCGGCATTTTTTGCACCATCAACAGCAACCGTTGCTACAGGAACCCCTGCAGGCATCTGTAAAATAGAAAGAAGAGAGTCCCACCCATCAATAGAGTTGGAGGATTTTATTGGCACGCCTATTACTGGAATTGCACAAATGGCAGCTACCATACCGGGCAAATGTGCCGCCCCTCCGGCACCAGCAATAATTACACGCAGCCCTTTTTTGTGCGCTTGTTTGGCATACTCAAACATTCGCTCTGGAGTGCGGTGTGCCGAAACTATTGTCATCTCATAAGGTATTTCAAAATGTTCAATTATTTCCGCAGCTTGCTTCATAATTGTTAAGTCTGAGTCAGAGCCCATAATAATACTTATGATAGGTTTGTTCATGATATTATTTTTAATGTTTGTTGTATAATTTGCGCTTTCTTTTTGGCGTTTTCTATGCTAGTATCTAAAACAGTTGCATGACCCATCTTACGATAGGGCCGTGTTTCTTTTTTTCCATAAAGATGCAGGTTAGCACCTTCTATTTGTATGCACTGTTCAAAGCCGCTGTATATGGCTTGACCGGAATACCCCTCCTCGCCAAGCAAATTAACCATTACAGAAGGGGATATAAGTTTTGTGCTTCCCAAGGGGAGACCAAAGATTGCGCGAAGGTGTTGCTCATATTGTGAGGTATGCGCATTTTCAATAGTTTGGTGCCCACTATTATGCGGCCGGGGGGCAACTTCGTTAATGTAAATTTTATTGTTTTTATCAAGAAACATTTCTACAGCTAATACTCCTGTAAGTTGAAATGCATTGGAAACTTCAATAGCAAGTTGTATAACTTCTTTTTCTATCTCCTTAGAAAGGTTGGCAGGAGACAATAAAAATTCTACCAAATTAGCTGCTGAATTAAAAATCATTTCCACAGGAGGAAAAATCGCTACTTCTCCTTTTCTATTCCTTGCGATGATTACTGATATTTCTTTTTGAATAGCAACTAAATCTTCTACTAAACTTTCACCATCAAGCAATCCAGCTAAATCCTCTTGGGTTTTTATTACAGCCACTCCTTTTCCATCATAACCAAATTTCCGTGTTTTTTGGACGAAAGGGAATTTTAATTTTCCTTCATTTACTGCAGCAATAATTTCTTCTTTGTTGTTAAGTAAAATATATTTGGAAGTAGGTAAATTATGTTTGTCATATATTTTTTTTTGCAGCCCCTTGTCTTTAATAATTTCTAGTACTTGAGGTTCTGGAAATACAAGCAAACCTTCTTTCTCAAGTTGCAAAAGGGCATCCGTATTTACATCTTCAATTTCTATTGTAAGAATGTCTACTAACTTTCCAAAAGAATATACATCTTCGTATTTTTTAAAATCACCAATTATAAAATTACTACATACAGTAGCAGCCGAACAGTCTTTTGATGGGTCAAGTATAAAGCTTGTAATACTCCAATTATTAGCAGCGTTTACTAACATTTTGCCAAGTTGCCCCCCCCCCAATATGCCTAATTTCGAATCGCTGAAATTTATTTTATTTATGCTGCTCATTAGTTTTTTAATTACTAAATAGTGGATGGCAAATTTAAAAAATATTTATTGTGTTTTCGATATCTAAACTATAGGGGAGTTCTAAAAATTAGAATTTTTTAGGCAGACAAATTTTCAAAAGCGCAGTTTACTTCGGTAAATGAGCATTTTTAAAATGAAGTCTAACGACAAAAAGGCAATTTTTAGAACTTCCCTATAAAAACTATTCTATTTCATCGCTGTCTACTTGAAACCTGAAGCCTAATCGTTTCCCTGTTTTAATTTTCATGCTTTCGCTTGCTGCTTGCATGTCCGAGACCAATACCTCTTTGATCGCATCAAATGGAGGTGTATATAAATCAAAATTCAGACAATACAAAATGGTTGATTCTAAAATCGCCTTTATGGCTTTCTTGTCAATAATAGCATGTGCAAAATCATTGTATAAAAAGCCTAATTGCCGCTTGCCTTCAATAAAATAATGATTTTCTTTATTCACAAAAATTCGCCCAATTACATACCCTACATCATGAATGCGATTATAGGCAAATGAATCATTTAAAAAATTATAAATATTAATGATTCCGCAAAACGAACGTGTAGCATCTTCTTTTAAATAAGAGTTTCGCCATATTTGGTGGGACTTGTCAAATTCAAAGATATTGGTATGCATCGAGAAAATAAGCAAATCCCCTGCTATCCTTAATTCAAATTCAAATTCTCCATTTTCCCTGTATTCAATTATTATTCGCTTATCAATCGTCGCAATTTCGCTTTTAAAATCAGTAACAAATTGCTTCGCATTTAACTTTAAAAATTTGAACGAGCTCACCAAATTCGAGTAAACATCTTGTTTCATGCTCGATTTTTCTTTTAATGACTTTAAAATCAATTCCCGTGGTGATAACTTTTCCATTGTTCTTAGTTTTTAGCTTCTCCTATAATTCTACTGCACTCAATTTTTAATATGCCCTTGCAAATACCACTCGCTGGGTCGAAGGTTTTCCGGAATAGATACACACGCCATTTTCTTCCTTATTATTTAAAGGGATACAACGGATGGTTGCTTTTGTTTCCTCTTTTATCTTTTGTTCCGTTTCGGAGCTTCCATCCCAGTGCGCCATTATAAAACCCGGACTAGTTTCCAAAATTGTTTTGAACTCTTCGTAAGAATCTGCCTTAAATGTTTTGGCTTCGCGCATTGCTTGCGCTTTTTGAAATAAATTATCTTGAATTTGTTCCAACAAATGCGCTATTTTGTTTTCGATGTCTGCTTGTAAAAGGGTTTCTTTCTCCATCGTGTCCCTGCGAGCGACTTCTACAGTACCATTCTCTAAATCTCTACCTCCAATTGCTATTCGCACCGGAACGCCTTTTAATTCGTATTCAGCAAATTTCCAGCCTGGGCGCTGCGTGTCTCTGTCATCGTATTTTACACTAATACCCTTAGCCTCCATTGCTTTTTTCATTTTTAATACTACTGCGCTTATCTGCAGCAACTGCTCCTCTCCTTTATAAATAGGAACTATCACCACTTGAAAGGGCGCTAATTTGGGAGGCAATACCAATCCTTTGTCATCGGAATGCGACATCACCAAAGCCCCCATTAAACGTGTAGAAACGCCCCATGAAGTTGCCCACACAAAATCCTGCTTGCCTTCCTTATTAGCAAATTTAACGTCAAATGCTTTTGCGAAGTTTTGCCCTAAAAAATGAGACGTGCCCGCCTGTAAAGCTTTCCCATCTTGCATCATCGCTTCAATACAATACGTTTCTATTGCTCCCGCAAAACGTTCGCTAGCGGTTTTTATTCCTTTAATTACTGGGATTGCCATCCATTTTTCAGCAAAATCAGCATATACTTCTAGCATTTTTTCTGTTTCACTAATAGCTTCCTCAGCTGTTGCATGCGCTGTATGCCCTTCCTGCCATAAAAATTCTGTAGTCCTTAAAAAAAGTCGGGTACGCATTTCCCACCTTACAACATTTGCCCATTGATTAATCAATAAAGGCAAGTCTCTGTAAGATTGAATCCAGCCTCTATAGGTGTTCCATATTATTGTTTCCGAAGTTGGGCGGATAATTAACTCCTCTTCTAGTTTTGCTGTCTCATCCACTACAATCCCGCTGCCGTCTTCAGCATTTTTTAAACGGTAATGGGTAACAACAGCGCACTCCTTAGCAAAACCTTCAATATGGCTCGCCTCTTTACTGAAAAATGATTTCGGAATAAATAATGGGAAATATGCATTTACGTGACCAGTGTCTTTAAACATTTTATCTAATGCTTGCTGCATCTTTTCCCATATAGCATAACCATAAGGTTTAATTACCATGCAGCCTTTTACTGCCGAATGCTCTGCTAAATCAGCTTTTACTACTAATTCGTTATACCATTCGGAATAATTTTCTTCACGTGTTTTCAATTCTTTACTCATGATTTTTATTTGTGGTATAGTATTTGTAATTTTACATTTAGATTAAAGTTCCAGATGCTTAATTGTATTAATTATTTTAATTTAACTATAAGAGTGCAAAAATAGAAAATAAAACAAGAATATAATTTCTATCAACTAAAATTAATTACTAATATTTAAAAACCCTTTTCAAATGAAAAAGCACTTAACCTTATTAATTCCGGCATTTTCTGTCTTCATAACAATTGTTTCGCCATTAGTTGCAATGGCGCAAGATTATAAAGACGATATATATTATAACTCGAAAGATATCGAGGCTGATAAAGCAAAGCGCAAACAGCTTGCCGAAGAAGAAAAACAGCGACAATTAAAAGAACAAGAAAAAAGAAGAGCCGATGAGTTTAAAGCTGCTTCGGAGGAAAATAAATTGCAAAACTCAAATAATACTGCCAAATCATTGGATGCTTCCGGTGAAGACGATTATTATAACAGTAACAATCAAAATTCATCGAATGCTAATAGTGATAATAACACCATAAATAATTACTATGATAGGCCATTTAATTATAATGATTATTATGATAATGAATATTCTGTTCGATTAAGACGTTTTCATAATAATGTAGGTAATTATGGCTATTACGATAATTATTATACTAATTCCTATTGGTATACTGGTAACCCTTATAATTATGGGACTAGCGTTTATATGGGATATAGTTTTTGGGGTCCCACCTACACTAGTTTTACTTATAATCCTGGATATTATTGGTCTTCAAGTTTTGGTTGGGGAAATGGTGGCTGGGGAGGTTATGGTGGAGGATTTCCGGGATATGGAGGATATGGTAGCTATGGTGGATACGGTGGATACGGTGGATATGGAGGGTATGGTGGATACGGAGGAGGTTATTATGGTTATAACCCTTATATGTATGGTAATGGGAATTATCATAACCATGGTTGCGGTTACGGAAATTATAATGATTATTATAACAATAATTATTTTAATAGCTATGATAATAACAGTTATTATTATGGTCCGAGAACTACTACTGCTGCTACAGGACGCGTTACTTCTCAACCCACATTAGCTAGCAGATATATTGCTGCGGTTGAAAAAGAAACGGCTAAACCTTTTGAAAGTACTAAAGGCAGAGACAATAACCCATATTTGCAGAACAAAACAGCACTAGATAGAAATACTTTAAATATAACCCCTGCAAGAGAAGCGCAGCAAAAAGAACCTGTTAAACAAATTAATGCTAGGGAAGAAAGACCGAATAATAACAATGAAAAATCTTTGGAAACTCCCAATAAGTTGAATAACGAAAAAGCTATTTATGACCGTTGGGGTAATCAAGCAGCTCCTGATATTAAACAAAAGACAGATAATGTACAGCCGAAACAGGAGCAAAGAGAGGAAAAAACAAAACCGGCTTACAAGCAAGAAAAAGAGCCCAGTATAGCTCCTCGGGAGGAAAAAAATAATTCGAATGAAAAAACGCAGAAACAAGAATTGCAATTACAGCGAGAAGATAAGTTAAAACCTCGTAATGAAGAGTCTAAATACCAACAAGTGAGACCTAGGCAAGAACAAGCGGAGTTTAATAATGAGCGATCTAAAAAGGATGAAAGAAAAGAGATGAATGAACCAGGTAATCATGGCTCACAGAAGTCTTCTCAACCATTTTCGCCGAATGTAGATTCGAAAGTTAGCATTAATGGAGGTGGCGGTAAAATAAACCATGGTGGCGGCAGTAATAACAATGGGGCTAATAGTAATAGATCAAGCAATTCATCAAACGATTCAAGAAGGCAAGGAAGATAGTTTTTAATTTATCCGTTTTTTTTAATAAGCATTTACATTAAAAAAATGGCAGTATGTTTTAAATAGTTTAACCCAATTAACTAATTATTAAAAAAATTATGAAAACAAATGCATTAACTATAGGATTAGGATTGTTTTGCGTTACTTCAGTAAGCGCTCAAAATGATATTGACGCATTAAGGTATTCGCAATTAACTTTCGGAGGAACGGCTCGTTTTTCTTCCATGGCAGGTTCAATGGGTGCAATAGGAGGGGATATTTCCACCTTAAGTTTTAATCCGGCAGGTATTGCTGTATTTAGGACAACGGAGTTTACCGTAACCTCCTCTCTCTTTTCTCAAAAGTCCGCTTCCACTTATAATGGATTAGAGTCGGGCGACGGGAAATTAAACTTTAACTTGAGTAATATTGGCTTGATTGCAAGTTGGAATGTTAAGGAAAATAATAATTCTGGCTGGACATCATTTAATTTCGGATTTGGATATAGTCGTATTAATAATTTCAATAATCGAAATAGCGTTCAGGCAGCCAATACCAAAAGCTCCTTGCTTGACACCTATGTTAATAATGCTAACGGGCATGCTAGCGGTGATTTTGATCAGTTTTCAACTGATTTAGCTTGGCAAACATATTTGTTTAATCCGGTGGATACCTCTGGGAATTTGCAATATAACCATGTAATAAAAAACTATGGGCAACTGCAAAAGAAATCTTTTGAATCGGGTGGTTATATGGGTGAAACAGTATTAAGCTTTGGTGGTAATTACAAAGAAAAAGTATTGGTAGGAGCTACTCTTGGATTTGTGAAATTAAGATATAATGAAGAGTCCACCTATGAAGAAGTTGACGATCAGGATACCATACAAAACTTTAAATCCTTTTCATATTCACAAGATTTAACTTCGAAGGGAAGTGGTATTAATTTTAAGTTTGGGTTCATTGTAAAGCCATCTGATTGGTTGCGCATAGGCGCTGCAATTCATACTCCAACTATAATTAATACAAAAGATACATATTCAAGTTCTATGAAGTCGGATTTAGAAACAATTAAATATGACACTGTATCGCCAAAAGGAGTTTTTGATTACAGCGTAATTACTCCTTTAAGGGCCATTGGTAGTTTAGGGTTCATTATTAATAAAATTGGCTTGTTAAATATTGATTATGAGTTTGTGGACTATTCTGGAGCGCAACTTAATTCAAGTCCTAATGTGTTTGTAGATGTAAACAAAACAATTCGTTCAAAATATACGCCGGCACAAAATATCAGAATTGGTGGAGAGGTGCGTATTGATCCCTTGGTCTTTAGAGCCGGCTTTGCTTTATATGGAAGTCCATTCAGAGCGGGGGAAAATATAAATTCCGATAGAAAAAGCTATACAGCTGGAATTGGTTTTAGAGAAAATAATTATTTTATAGATTTTGCATACATTTATACTAAACAAAACAGTTTTAGTTATTTATATGATCCAGCAGGATTAGAATTAAATTCAATAGAAACAAATAATAGAAATTCTAGTTTTATGTTAACTTTTGGAATTAAATTTTAATTTTTTATCCGAGATTATGTATTGGAAAAGCTTTAACGTATCCTACTAATAATAATTTTTTTATTGTTATTTTGGATGCTAATACATAATCTCGGTTTTTTTTATTTTTAATTTAATGTTTTTAAGCGATTCAGAAAAAAGTGGACAGCGATAGGGAATAATTACAATACCTTTCCCCATCCCGTTTCCATCAAATCTTCTTCTGTTAATAGTCCCGCATCAATTATTTCTGATTTATACTGAGAGCGAATGGCTCTTATCCATCTTTTTCCTCTGTTAGATAGTTCAAAATCGTCGGACATCAAACGGCCTCTTAATACTAGTATTCCAATATCAGCCCCTTCGTAAAAATAGTCGTTTTTTTGAGTTATTTGCATAAAAAAAGCTTCGTTATCGCCAATCACAGATTGTCTGCGAGCATCCATTGTTTTAAATTTTATTTTCCCGCTTTTTTGTATTTGCCAAATACCTGATTTTGCAGCCTCTGTTACTATCTCTAAGGATTTTTTGGTGTGTTTTATCACCAGCTGACTCCAGCTGTCTGCATTTTCAGTTTTTGCCCATTCTTGAGTTAATTTTAACACATCTATTTCATAAGGCACATCCAGCCATTCGAGCATGTGAAATAAAAAAAGAGGGACATCCTTCATTGCAAATAATGCATGATTTGTTATAGAGCTAGCCCCTGAAATGCGAGGGTTTAATTCCCCAAGATAAATTTCACCATTATCCTTATCAATTAAAAAATCGAGTTCGAAGTAACCTTTATAACCTTCTTTGCGCAGCTGATCGCCAAATAATTGTGTGTAAATAGTTGCTTTTGCCCTTATTTCAGGAGTAAATGCATCAGGGTATATTTCATTGCCACACCAGCCGCCTTTGTATGGTGTTAGCTCTTTAAATCCAACCAGCTCGCTCATTAAGGGAGCAACCAGAGTCCCGTATTTTGTTACACAGCCTTCAATTGCTGTTCCGTAGCAATTGATGCGTTTCATTATTTTTACTTCCTTTTCTTGTATTATTTGTTCTTTGTAAATATTAAATTCTTCTTCGTTAGAAATAAAAAATGTAGTATGCCCCGAATCTCCATATGGGGTTTGAACAACAAGGTTGGGGCCTAATTTATTTGAAATTTCGAGTAAGTGCGAATAATTTCTAACGGCCGAAAGTACGTGTGGTACACAAGCTACACCTGCTTTTTCAGCAATGCGATTAGTATTTACTTTGTTGTCTAAAAAGGATCTCAAGGAAGCAGGGGGGAAACAAATATCGAGCCCCAAGGTTTTTGCTATTTCTTCTGTTTTTTCGTTAAACATTAAAAACAAAGCTTTGCCTGTCTTTCCATTTTTTATTCTTGATTTTAAATATTTTACTACTTCCTGGTGATGAAGCAAATAATTATTTATATCCTCAATACTTTGAAATTCTTCATGAGGCTCCTCTGTTAAAGGAGAGAATACGTTGGCATGTGAGCCATCATATGAATCTATGTGGCTGATGTATTTAAAGTTGTTAATCCATTCGTCTATGCCCAACAAATTGAAGTTAGTAGCACTTATAAAATAGATAGGTGTTTCATTTGTTTTAAAAAAATCTTTTATTTCCGCAATTCCTTTTAAAGTTTTTTGTTCCTTATTTGCCATTTTTAGTTGGTGTTTTGAAATAATGTAGAATTTGAATTTTTTTTATTAAAAACAGGATGTTACTATTTTAATACCTACAATAGTATCTTTTATTTTTTTGATTTAATTTTCCCTTCATTTATTTGCATCATTGCTCCCATTGCTGAAATAATATTTTTGCGGTTAAGAGCCTCCTCGGTAAATACTTTTAAGCCGAGCTCAACACGATAACCATGAATTTCTTTGACATCTAAAGCAATCATAAATTGTATAATTTCTTTACTTACAACTTGTCCCGGCACTAATATAGGGAAACCTGGAGGGTACGGAATTACAAAAGAAGTGGAGACCAGCTCTCTATTTTTTTCTAATTCACTCAAACAGTTGATTAAAGGCACATAGCTACATAAATTCTCTTCATAAGCTAAAAAAAATGCTTCCCGTATATTACCTCCCGGCACTCCTGGTGATGCTTGAAATGATTTATGAAAGTAACTGAAATTAGGCAATGGCGGAACATCGTTTATCAAGGATAAAATTCGCTTTTTTGAAATTTCGGCCTCTCTTTTATTTAAGGAACGATTGCTTTCGTCTAATTCATCAGCAATCTTTAATAAGGCATTAATTAAAAATGTTATACTACCCCTTGTTGTCCCAATATTTGTCATTAAGAGCACAGTATTTCTTGAGGTTTTATTTACCTGAATATTAAAGCGGTCCATCAAGTAGTTGTTTTTAAATACATCCCCTGTTATACCTGCTTTACCAACAGATAGCGTAATTTTAGTTGGGTCTAAAACAAATTCGTCTTTCTCCCAGGCCTCCTCCATCCTCTCCCAACCCTCCTCAATAGAATAATATTCATTTTGTCCACATTCGCGAAATTCTGCCGGAATGGTATCCTTGACAGTAAGTATATGAAAATACTTGCTTAATTTAAGATGGTTTTGAACAGTAGAGCGCAATATCATTGCCATCTCAATGCTTTTTTCAACCAATTCGTAGCCCTCCAATTCAACCTGCCTTCTGCCTGCATCAATAGAAGCTAATATCTGATAGCTAGGAGAGGTAGTGGTATGTGTCATATAGGCTTCTTGAAAATTATCCGCTACTCTGCGACTATATTCTTCATCCCAAATTTGAATCATGGAGCCTTGTCGAAAACAGGATAGCGTTTTATGGGTGCTTTGGGTAGCATAAACTCTAATTTTAACCTTTTCGGGGTTAGGCATTGAAGGTAATTCGTTGGGTTTTAATTCTGCTATGTGTTTTTTGTATTTTATTTTATAATCCTCGCTCCTGTATTTGTGAAATAGTTTTTGTGCAACATACATGCCAGTACGCTGTTTGAAGGTGTATGTAAAACTTGCAAAAGCAAACCATGCCTCATCCCATAAAAAAACCATATCTGGTTTAATTGAAAGTACCGTTTCCATCACTTTTTCAACATTGTAAACTACTCCATCGAAAGTGCAATTGGTGAGTAATAACATTTTTACTTTATCTAATCTACCTGCAGTTTTTAACGCAATAAGCTTTTCTTTAATAACCCTTAAGGGAACAGCACCATACATTGAAAACTCTTCTATTGGATAAGAGTCTAGATAGGCAGGGAAAGCACCAGCCAATACAAGTCCATAATGATGTGACTTATGACAATCTCTGTCTACCAGCACTACGTCGCCAGGCTTAATTAGTGCTTGTTGAACAATTTTATTGGCAGTGGATGTGCCATTGGTAACAAAAAAGGTATGCTCAGCGCCATAAGCTTTTGCTGCTTTTTCCTGCGCTTTTTTTAAAGGCCCTGTTGGCTGTAGAAGTGAGTCGAGGCCACCATTGGTTGCCGAAGTTTCCGCTAAAAAAACATTTCTACCATAAAATTCTCCAAAATCATTTATCCACCGCGATTTAAATACAGAATTCCCTCTGGAAATAGGCATTGCATGGAATACGCTGGTAGGTTTTTTAGAGTATTCTGATAAGGCTGTAAAAAACGGCGTTTCGAAACGTTCATTTATTCCACTAATAATAGAAAGGTGAAGCTCTTGCAAATCCTCCATGCGATAAAATATTCTCCTAAAAGTTTTTAATGTAGAATCTTTTAAATGGGTTAATGAAGTATCGGTAATATAATAAATATCAAGCTCCGGCCTAAACTGATGAATGTATTTACCTAAAAGAGGACCAATTTCAGCATCGGTATAATTTGTTAAATCAATTTTTAAAACATTTTGTATGAATGGTTTTATAAGTTTAGTGATATTTGTGGAAGCTCTTAATGGCGCATATCTTATACATGCGGCTTGAATATTATAATTAAAAAAAAGACAAATTAAAGCATCCTGAAAAGATTGTTGTACTACTATATCGTAATTTAAAGCACTGTTATGAGGGATAAGTTTTTTTATTTTATTTTTGAGGAAAATTTCTTCGTTTGCAGACATTTCTTCCACATAAAGCACTTCAAAATAATTCGATCCTCTTGATATTCCTGAATTTGTTGCCTCTTTGGAAGCATTGTCGGAGCTTCTTGAACCATTGCTTGAGATATCTTCCCCATTAGTGATTTCGAAGAAAGGTTCCCTGTAGTTTTCGCTCACCAATAGCTGAACAATTTCAGCCACCTTATTGCTAGTGGCTTTTAATTCTCCTTTATTAACAGATTTAATTATTCTACTAACAACTGAAGTTCCGGGAAAGGAAAAGTATTGTTCAATACTTAATAAGTTTTGAAGGATTTCAAGCAATTCCTTTAAACTTTGCTTAAATAATTTTTCGTTGGATTTAATTCGTGTTATGAAATTACTTTTTTCTTTAAGTTCATTCCACAAATCAATTCGTAACTGATTTATATTATAATGTTTTGAATTCATCTATATAATTTAAAAATGTGCTAATTTTAGTTTTTAGGTGACGAAATAATTTTGGATATAATTTTTAATTTGTCTGCTGTTTTTTTTTGCATGTCTTCACAATTAGCATATTACTTCGAAAGATGGCATAACAATAAGCAATATCCCCTTTCTACTCAATAATTAATGGCGCAAACGCAATTATTTTTTCAATAATAACATTCGGTTTATCATTTTGCATATCGCGACATTTTCAAATTGGAAAATTTTCAAATTAATTAGTGTTTTGAATGCAGTGCCAGCCTGTTTCCTTCAGAATCTATAAATAAGGCGAAATACCCCGACGTTTCACTTAAAAAACTTTTTTCCATTACAACTCTGCCACCTGCTTCATTTACTTTTGATAAAACATCGTTAAGATCATGGCCGCCATTTAAATATATTAAAGGCCCAATTTCACTAGGGACACACCCTTGTCCAGTAACTATGGCACCTCCAATGCCATTTTCGGCAGGAAAAAACCCCATGGCAAATCCATTAAGTTCAACGCTTGTAATTTCAATGCCATATATAAAATTATAAAAAGCGACAGACCTGTAATGGTTATAAGCAGGTATTTCAAACCAGGTTACAAAATTTTTAAAAACCGACTGTTCTTTTAATTTTAACAAATTGGCTTGTTTTATTTTATCTTTTAAGTTAACCGTAGATCCCATAGCTAAACGTTCAAATTTGTTAAAAAAACTCAAGAAACGAACATAAAAAAATTAATGAATTGTTCGCTTGTTTTTTA
>CAMBDK010000062.1 GCA_945865315.1 Chitinophaga pinensis
AACTCTTTTAATCGAGTGTCATTATCATCAACTAAATCTGGACCAATTTGTATTAGCCAAGGTGTTTTAGTGATTTTTACGATTTTGCTTATAAATGAAATTTTTGCAGTTGAATCTTTTGCTGGAACTGTGCCGCCAAATTGTAAAAATGGTGTGTCTTGAGCCTGGATAAAGGAAATTCCAGCAAAAAAGAAAAAAAGAGACAATGTAAATGTTACGTAGTTTTTTTTCATTAGATTAATTGTTGTTAGTTATTGTTGTTAGTTATTATTAGAACCTTTTTCTTTGCAGTACCATTTTTAGGCACATTTTTTTATCGTATTATGTAAATATAATCATTGAAACAGTTATAGTAGTTTCAATTTTTTTTGTTTTTTAATAAAGTACAATGTTAAAAATAAATTTTGGAATTTCAATAATAATTTTAATTTTTTTTTAAAAATATTTATTTATTAGGCTTTGTTGGATAATATCTTGAAGATAGAAAACACTCAATTTTTTTTATTAGTTATTGATTATCATTTATTTGCCAATGTTTTAATATTATTTTAACCTGGCTTTTTAATGCTTTTAAAGTGTTAAATAGCTTAAGCTCCCAATGCTGCATTTTAAGTACTATAAATCCACTGAAATTAAGTTTTCATTTGATAAATTTAACAAACAATTTGAATTCTGAATATCAAAATATTCTCTATGAAATCCTTCAAAATGCATAAAAATATAACTTCTGTTGATTAATTGCTATCGTGGTTATTTTTTGGTGGGCAATGATTTTGAGGTTTAATAACTTTTACTGAAATATTTCCGGAAAACTCCTTTGATAAAAATTTTACTCTACTTAAGGTAAATATAAGTTTGCCACAGGCTATTTTTTAAAAAAATTGGCCGCCAATTAATTATCGTCAATTAGTTTGGTCTTTTATTTTAAACTCATAGCATTAACTTTAATCATTGTTTCAGTGTATTTTTTTCTTAAATAAATTATTAGTCCAGATAAAATACAGCCAAATATAAAACCGGAAATTATACCTCGCAATTTGGAAATTGTTTCTGTTGGATTTAGTGGTAAGGCAGGTTGATCTATTATTTGCAGAAAGGGGGTTTGTTGTAATAAAGCGAATTTGGATATTTCCAGCTGTTTAATACCTTCTATGTAAATAGAATTGCATACTTCTACATTTCGCCGTAATTTCATTTCAGCCATCATCCCTTGAGCTTTAACCAATTGGTTGCTGCCATCTTTCCATCTGGCAAGCGTATATTCAGCATCTCTTAAGGCGATAGCAATAGAATCTACCCTGTTTTGAATAATATTTATATTTACACGTCCTTTTTCTGTGATACGATCTACGTAAAAGCTTGTTATTGCTTCTACTAAATATTCATTGAAGATTTTCGAAAATAATTCTGATTTTGTCTTGACGGACAATATAATAATCCCACTTTTTGATTTTTCTATTGTTAAAAATTCTTTTTTTATTTTGTCAATAAATATTTTTAAAACTTCGATTTCTAAAACATTTAAATTTTCTATGGTATTTGTAAATCTGAAGTTTTTTAGGGAACTGTCGGTTGCCCACATTTTTTTATAACCAAATAAATCTATGAAATCATTTGCAAGTATATCTTCATGTGAATTAATGCTCGACTTTTTTAATAATGCTGTTTTTATAATTTTGTCAGCTTTTATAATTTCAATTAATTTATCTTCATTTATTTCAGTTGAAGACCCTGTTCCCATTAACCCAAATTGACTTGCAAGAGAAAGAGCTCCCGACATTGCACCGCCTGTTTTAGAGCTTTCTAACATCATTGTACTAGTAGCAATAAAGTTAGGCTTCTGATAATTGGAGAAAATTAACCCACTTAATGTTGTAATAAAAATTACTATAACTAATAGTAGCCAGTTTTTTTTTAATTCTATAAAACCTCCTTTTATATTATTAAGTATGTCTACTAAATTTAATCCTTCTTCCTGATCTATATTTGTTTCCATTTCCTGTACTTCTTAAACTCAAAAATTAGTGATTTTTAACTTTTTTATTGTTTCTCCATCATAGCTCCCATACAGGGGTAACAGTGGAGCTGCTTTTATAATTAATACGGAACCCTGTTTCATACTTAATTAGGCTGTTTTACTTTACCAAATTCGAGAAAATAATTCCTAGGGTAGCCAGGGCTGTTAACTTAACAGTGAAATTTTCAATTTGTTTATTCCAATTTATGGGCTCACTTTCTTTTAAATTTTTTTTATTGTTTTTTATTTTTTTCGGCACTACTATACTGGACCCCTTATTAACTTTAGGATAAAAGTTAATGAACAGTATTTTTTTTGTCCTATTAACATATCCTCCCGATTCTATTACATAAGTGTTTTTTCTACTTGCATCCTGGGAGAATCCTAAGCCAAAATTATTTATATAATAACGGGCTGATTTATTTTTATTGAAAGGTGCACTTATTTGTTTAAGGGAATCAATATTTGGGTAATTAATTAAACCTGAAATTTGAACTAGCTGGTCAACTTTAGGAATATTTAATGAGTCTCCTTCTTTTAATATATAATTGTAAATTGAATTTGTATCGTTAATTGCGTCCTGTAATTTCAAAAATAAAACTCCTGTATTTGATTCTTTCCTTATTAGTTTAGCTCCTTCTGGAAAAGCCCATTGCGTTAGCCCTCCAGCTCTTTCAATGATATCTAAAAGCTTTTCTTTTTTATTTAGAATGGTATATTTCCCGGGATACAATACTTCCCCACTTAAAACAATGTTTTTTTGTAATTCAAAGTTAGGGTCTACCCTAACCAATATCTGATCAAAAGGCTGTATTAAAAAGTTTTCAGAAGCTTTATCAATAGTTAAGTCGTCACCAATCTGTACTGTTTTTACGATGGTTTTTGTAGTAACAAATACTTTTGAACTTGTAAATGAATCAATTGACCTCGATATTTCTATTCGGTTTCTTGAAGCCTCTTTCTTTAACCTTCCTGCAAGGTATAATGCATCTTTCAATGTAATCCCTTCGCCAAATGCAAATTCGCCAGGACTTCTAACAGCACCAAGGACTGTAAAGCTAAATTGATCAGTGAAATATTTTTTGGAAAACAATTTAATAACATCCATGTTTTGCAGCTTAATATTATTATTTGTATTTTCATTTCCAATTACTTCCATTAAATTAAATGGCATGTACTTTTTAGATAAATCTGCGTTAACTCTTATTACATAAGCTCTTGTATCAAATACATCATATAAAACCCCTTCGGCTCTTTTTATAATATCTGAAATGCGATCTCCTTCTTTTATTTGGTAATTTCCAGGTAATTTTACCGGACCAATTAATTCAACAAAGTTTTTATACTCTTCAGGTATTTTTCTAATTAAAACCTCGTCTCCATCATATAATTCAAAATCCTTTTTGGATGTCATTAGGCTGTCAAAGTTAATATCCAATATAATTTTTTCGTCGTTAAAATATCGTATTATTTGAATGCTTTTTTTATAGGCTCCTGCTTCAAATCCGCCTGCGTATTTAATTAGATCGTTTAAGTTTTCTTTTTCAATTAATTCATATCTAAGAGGTCGTTTTACTTGCCCACTTATTTTAACTACTTTTCCAAAAGGAGGAATAAAAATATAATCATTGTTTTCCAGAAAAAAATCTTGCTTGCTATTTGGATTGATAAGGTATTCATAAACATCCAATGTTTTAATATTTTGCCCTCCTCTTTTTACTGCTATTTTCCTTACCGAGCCTATGGGACTGATGCCGCCAACTGTTACTAAAGCATTAAATGCTGTATTAATGGAAGGTATGGTATATGCGCCAGGCTTATTTACTTCACCCACAATATTTACTGTTATTACCTTCGAATATTGCAGCGTTACATCAATTTGAGAATTGTTTAAGTCGTAAACATTTTTAAATTTCGCTGCTATAACTCCTTTTACATCCTTAAAAGTAAGGCCATTTAAATAAATCCTACCCACTAATTTGGGGTTTATAGCGCCATCTTCATCTATGGTAAATGCTCCACTAAAATCGGAATAACCCCATATAGCAACATTTATTTCATCACCAATTCCTAAAATATAGTTATTGGGGGCTTTCAGCTGATTTGCCTTATCATAGAATTTAATATTATTGTTTTTAAAAAAGGAATGTCCAAAAATAATGTCTTCTTTTATTTCATTGATAGGAATTTGTTCTTCCGTATTGCCTTTATCTTCTATTGTTTGCAATGGTTTATTTATTAAATCCGGCTTTGTATCATTCTCCGTAACTTTCTCTATTGGTTTTAATCCATTATTGAGATTTGTTTTTTTCTGTTCCTCTGTATTTTTTTTTGCTAGTTTCCTTGTTTTAAATTCGTTAATTGTTTTAATTTCTTCATCTGTTAAACCGAGTGCTTTTAGTTTTTCATTACTTGGGATTTCTTCCGGATTAATAGTAGTTGTATCTATTGTAGCGGGCAGTTGTCGATTTTGAGAATAAGATGCAAGGGAATAGAATGTTAAAAATAAAAAAATAGTTACTGAATGCTTCATAATGAATTTTATTATATAATTTAAGTTTTTTAAATTGACAGCATTATTTTTTAACTTTCATTTGCTGTTTATTGCTTTTAATATTGTTGATTTAATAAAACACGAAAATAGAGACTATTTTCATTACTTTAAACTATTTATTAAGCACTTCTTTTTCTTTTAAAAATAATATTAATCAATGCTTTAAAAAAATACTTCGTATCGGTTGTAGCAGGTCGTTTCTTTTTTTCTTCTAAATATTCCCTTTCTGCTTGTAAAACGCTCTCTAAATTACCTCTTCTATTTAATGATACATAGGGTGGAATACAACCAGGCTTTTGTTTTAAACGGCTTTCCTGCAAGTCTTTCGGAATGTCCTGGAAATATCTTTTACTTATTGGCCTCACACCAACTATTTTTAATTCCCCCTTCAAAATATTAATTACCTGAGGAATTTCGTCTAACCAATATTTACGCATGAATTTCCCCCAGGGGGTAAGCCTGAAATCATTAGCGGGCTTTCCCGTTTCGGCATATCCATTCATTTGTAATACATAGGAATGCAGATATTCGGCATAAGCATGCATCGTTCTCATTTTATAAATACCTATTATTTTACCATTCATCCCAATTCTTGGCATTTTATATAAAGCGCCATAGCTAGGATTCATATCAAATACGGGATCTTTTATTTTTTTTACAACAAAATAGGTTAAACCATTGATGTATTTATAATCTATTATTTCAAAGCCACAACAAACAAGCCGGCCAAGCACTTCCGCTTTCGATAATAAACGGTTTCTCCCCCTTGTCAATAAAAAGTAAATTTTTTTTAATCCAATAATTTTTGGCGATAATCGGTTGAAAATAAACTCAAATGTAAAATAAATAGTTCCTACAATCGGTATTTTTCCGATTGGCATTCTTTTCATTCGGCTTGTTATGGTTTCCACACAACCTATAAAAATATCTCCATTTTTTAGTTTACTATTTGCCGCCTCAAAAAATTTATTGATAAAGCGAATGTCATTCGTCCTGCTTAAGTTTATTATTGCATTAGGCTGGTAATTAGTGTTTAATATATTAAATAAATTTGTAGTAGATACTACAAATGTCGTTTTAGATGTAACATCAATGTGTCTTTCAAAATAATCTAAAGCTTCTTTGCCAGATTTTTCTATAATGAGGTTTTTCATGATGATCTCTATTTCCCTTTAAAGTAAAACTAGTGCGAAATTAACTAAATAATCATAGAACATCCACAATAGAAATTTATAATAATAATTTTAATTTTAAAAAATAATTGCATTTCTTGATTATCTTAAGCAACTTTTTCAGCTTTTATTGTATCTTACTAATAATTTACTTAAATTTGTTTTAATCAAGAGTTCATTTTATTTAAAAACATAACATAATAAAACACATGATAAAATTACATAATTCATTTAAAATATTTTATAACATACTGTTTTCTATAATATTTTTATTTTTTATTAGCATCTCAAGTAGTGCGCAAAAAAGTATTGACAATTCAGTTTCAAATAAAAAGTATATAAGAGTTGATATTGGTCACGGAGCATTGCATTGCCCATTCCTTAGCCCTAAATTAGAAGCTAAATTGAGAGAAATAAAAAATATAGAAGATTTTTTTATAGATAGACAAAACAGCTTTGTTACATTTATTCTTCCAGCCGATACTGAAATGACAATCGAATCGTTAAAAAAAATTGGTACAGGCGTAGGTTATCCTAATGATGATGTTGTTGTTTCAATGGGTGACAAACCACTGATAATCAAAAAATCCCCTAAGTAAAATTATATAGAAAAAATATAATACTTTCTTTAAAACATTTAAATGATTAATGAAAAACATAGAAAAATTATCTCTTACTCCTATTAATGCTCAGCAAAGATTTAAGAGCAAAGGAATGCTAGTTTTTTTTGTTTTTGTTATCTTTTCCCTCTCTTTTCCTACATGCTGGTTCAGCTCCTCTTTTATCGTAGGCAATGCTTTTGCACAATCTTCTAGTACTTTTATGAGGACTTTTAAAGCTTCAGGCATGAACGGTGGATTGTCATTGGCAGAAACTTCTGATGGCGGCTTTGTGGGTACTGGCCAACATGGTACTTCTGGTGCTGGTAGTTGTGATATTTATGTTTATAAAGTGGATGCTTGTGGCGAACCGGAATGGTTTAAACTTTTTGGCGGTTCGGGGGAGGATGGTGGTTATTCTGTTCAGCAAACTTCTGATGGTGGATACATTGTAGCCGGCCTTGCTCACTTGGGCGCAGGGGGATATGATATGATTTTATTAAAACTAAATGCTTTGGGTATTATGCAATGGTCTAAAGTATTTGGTGCTGGTTCTACTGATTTTGGCTTGTGTGCAAAAGAAACTGCTGATGGGGGATTTATCCTCAGTGGCTTTATCACTGGCCTTGGTTTTGGGGGTACCGATGTAGCCTTAATTAAAACAGATGCTTTGGGTAATGTCCAATGGAAAAAAGTATTTGGGGGCACGGGAAATGAATGGGGAAATTATGTTGAACAAAACACGAATGGAGATTTTATTATAATTGGTTATACCACTAGTTTTGGTGCTGGAGGAACCGATATTTATTTGATAAAAACAGATTCTGCCGGGAATTTACTTTGGTCTAAAACTTATGGTGGAGCTGCAGAAGAAGCAAATAGCGAATGGGGGATTTCTGGTAAAATAACTACTGATGGAGGTATTATGCTTTGCGCTAATACTAACACTTGGGGGGCTGGGAGTCATGATTTATTAATGCTGAAAACAGATAGTATTGGTAATCTGTTATGGGCTAAAACATACGGTGGGCCGGGTAATGACCAACCTCGCTTTGCTGAGCAGACTAGCGATGGGGGATTTATTCTTTGTGGTTTCACTACTAGCTATGGCGCTGGAGATTTAGACGCTTATTTATTAAAAACGGATAGCATAGGAGATTTACTTTGGTCAAGAGCTTATGGGGGAACCGGTTCCGACAGAGGCTCAATGGTGCGTGAAGCAAATCAAGGGGGCTTTGCAATATCTACAGTTACGTCAAGTTTCGGAGCCGACTATTTTGATGCGCTATTTATGAAAACTGATAGCTTGGGCATTGTTGGATGTAATGAAGTTTCTTGCGCCACCGTTGTTAATACTGTTACTCCTTTAGTTTCTTCTGGTGGTAGTGAAATGATTCCTGCTGTTACTATTTCTATACCCTCAATTATTATTAATGATTTTACCCCTTTAGATGAATTTTTATGTAAACACTGTATTACCATTCCTACATTTGTTCCTAGTGATAATAGTGTTTGTGTTGGGGATACTGTTTTGTTCTATAATACCACTTCTGTTGGAATAAGATGTTTTGAAGATTGGTTTGTTAATGGAACAGTTATTAACGGCGATAAAGATACTTTTAGTTTTGTGTTTAACACTTCTGGTATTCATGTAATACAGTTAATAGCAAATTGCGGTAATAATACCGATACCAACACCATTAATATAGAAGTTTTTGACTTCCCTATCGCTGAATTTAGTAGTACTTCTGTTTGTAATGGAACAGCTACAGAGTTTACCGATAATTCAACAATTCCCTCTGGAACTATTAGCTCTTGGAACTGGAGTCTCGGTGACGGAAGCCCAATAAATAATAACCAAATAATAACAGGTGGTCATATCTACAATAGTGCTGGTAACTATGATGTTACTTTAATTGTTAGTAATAATTATGGTTGTGCCGATACTGTTACAAAAACTGTTGAAGTGCATTTTAATCCAATAGCAAATTTTACTTTTAATGATATATGTTTTAAGGATACCATGTATTTCACAAATACTTCTACCTTGGATACCTCTGCTTTAATGAGTAGTTATTTATGGGTGTTTGGTGATGGTACAGCTACAAGTAATTTACAAAATACAAGTCATTATTATTTTTCGTCAGGAACCAATAATGTAACTTTAGTAGCTACCACAGCCGATATGTGCAGCGATGCGGTAAATTTAGCTGTAAATATTTTCGACCCTCCCAGTGCTAATTTCTCTTTTAATAACAAATGCTTAAATGATTCTGCCTTATTTACAAACACATCTATTAACCCGCTCATGGGATTTATCTCCTCATGGACTTGGGATTTTGGAGATAGTAGTGCATTAAATTCTACTGTTTGGAGTCCTTCTCATTTGTATGCAAACCCAGGTATTTACGCAGTAACATTAATTACTGTTTCTTCTAATCTAGGCTGCAGTGATACATTGCTGGATTCAATTACAGTATTTCCTATGCCTATTGCTGATTTTAATGTTATTGATGATTGCTTAAATGAAGTGATTAGTTTTAACGATTCCTCTACTGTTTCTTTAGGAAATATTATATCCTGGTCGTGGAATTTTGGTGACGGCTCTCCCTTAAGTAGTTTGCAGAATTCTAATCACGCTTTTTCTAGTTCAGGTTCTAGTATTATTAAAATTATAGTTACTTCAAATTATGGATGTAAGGATTCAATATCTAAAACCGTAATTGTGCACCCCCTGCCTAATGCTCAATACAATGCAGCTAATGTTTGTGACGATTCAATTGTTCATTTTCTCGATTTATCAAATATTCCAAGTACCGATACCATTCAATCTTGGTCATGGAACTTTGGAGATGCTAGTCCCTACGATACAAATCCAAACGCTTCCCATTTGTATAGCAATGCAGGGTCGTATCAGGTTCAATTATTAGTAGTTTCTAGTTTCGGTTGTTCTGATTCCATCACTAAAACAAGCATAATTAACCCAAATCCTGTTGTAAATTTTATAAGTAATGATACTGTAGGATGTGAACCACTTTGTATTTTATTTCAAGATTCTTCTATCATTGCTGCGGGCAATACTACTCAATGGTTATGGAATTTTGGTGATGGAAGTCCAATAAGTACTTCACAAAATGTAGAACATTGTTATAATAATGATTCTGTTTTCTTGGCCTATAATTTTACAGTTAGTTTAGTTGTTAAGTCTGACAGTGGTTGCACTTCTAGTTTATTTAAATCCAATTACATAACTGTTTATCCTAATCCAGTTGCAAATTTTATAGTTCAACCAGAATTTACTTCTATAGTTAACCCGGTTATTTCAATTATTGACCAATCGGTAGGTGCTAATTTTTGGTTTTGGGAATTTGGTAATGGGGATACATCCTCTTTAAGTAATCCATTGCCGCATACTTATGCAGATACCGGTTCATATATTATTACTTTAATAGTATCCACACAGCTCTCTTGTTTTGATACAGCATTTCAAACTATAGTAATTGAGCCCGACTATATTTTTTATTTACCTAATGCTTTCTCGCCAAATCAAGATGGTATAAATGATAGCTTTTCTGCCAAAGGATTATTTATTAAAAAATACGAATTAGTAATATTCGATCGTTGGGGAAATAAAATTTTTATTACTGACGATTTTAATAAACCATGGGGAGGGGAGATTAATAATGGAGATGAAATTGCAGTGGCGGATGTATATATTTATTCTGTCAAAATAACTGATTTTAAAAATAAAAAACACACTCAAAAAGGAATTGTAACTTTAATAAGATAAGTAATATCAGTAAATATAATACTTAATTTTTTTTGTTTATCTTTTTAATAAATATTTTCGAGGATATTTAAATCTTTTCTTAGCAGCCTTTAATTTATATTAATGAAAACCAGTTGTAAAAATAATAATTGTTTTAGCCCTTTCTATTTAGTGCCTGCAATTTCTTTCTCAAAAGAATACGGCGGTATGAATACTCTGGCAGGCAATTTATTTAGGAAATTGAAATTTACCATGTTTCTGCTTTCTTTTCAATTAGGTATAGAAAATGATGGAGCATTTTGTTTTGCGCAGGATACTTTAAGGTTTGTTTATACTGGAGTTGTTGATACATTCATTGTTCCAGAGTGTGTTTATACTATACAGGTTAAAGCATGGGGTGCCGGTGGCAGCGGGGGAGGATCTGATAATTCGGTTCTTGGGGCAGTTGGTGGTGCAGGCGCATTTATTCAGAGCAGTGTTCCTGTTACTCCTGGACAAGTTATTCAGGTAGTGGTAGGTGGTGGTGCGGGTCCAGGACAAAGCTCTATGGGAGGATTTGGTGGTGGTACTTTTGGATGGGGAAATGGCTATATGGATGGAGGGGCTGGTGGAGCTTCTGGAGCTGCTTATGGCTCTGGCGGTGGTGGTGGTGGCGGTGGTGGCAGTGGTTTAATAGGTGGTAATTTATTTTTATTAGTTGCTGGCGGCGGCGGCGGCGGCAGCGGTGGCGGGCAATTTAGTAGCGGTGCTGAAGGTGGTGCCGGTGGAGTTGATGGAAATATTGTTCCTGGTTCATGTGTTTCATATGGTGCTGCAGGTGCAGGTGTTAATGGGAATGGAATTATAGGCGCAAATAAAGGTCCTGGTGACGGCGGCGGCGGCGGCGGTGGTGGTGGTGGTTTTAATGGTGGAGGAGGTGGCGGTATTGCTACTCTTTGCGATTGTGGCGCTTGTGGTGGTGGTGGTGGTACGTCTTGGTCTTTAGGGAACGGTACAATTATTACATTAGGTAACGGGCAAGTACCGGGCAACAGCAATGATTTGGTCTTGCCAGCAGGGGCTGCTATAGGGGGAAATGCCTCTAATAAAGGTGGGGATGGTTTTGTTCAAATAATATTTCCTATCCCACCCATTACTGATTTTTATCACAATACGGTTTGTGCTGGTAATGCTACTATTTTTACAGATAATACAGTTAATACCGCTGGAACCATTGTGTCAAGATCTTGGAATTTTAATGATGGGAGTCCATTGAGTAATTTAATAAGTCCAACCCATACTTTTGCTAATGGAGGGATTTATCCTGTTGTTTTAATTGTAAACAATAGCTACGCATGTCCTGATACCACTATAAAAATGGTAGAAGTTTATTATAAACCATTACCTACTTTTAATCATAATGATGTTTGTTATGGTGATACCATTAGCTTTACAAATACATCTTCAATAGATACCTCTAATTCAATAACAAATTATTTATGGCGCTTTGGTGATGGAAGTGCTGTAAGCAATTTGCAAAACCCCGTACACTATTATGCTACAGGATCCTATCCTGTTACCTTAGTTGTTACAAGTGCCGAAGGTTGTAAGGATTCTTTAATTAAAACGGTAAATACTTTCGATGCTCCTACTGCTGGATTTACATTTACAAATGTATGTAATAATAACCTGGCGCTTTTTACCAATACTTCTGTTAACCCTGCTATGGGAAGCACAGCATCTTGGTCATGGGATTTTGGTGATGGCAGCCCTTTAAACAATACCGATATAAGCCCCCAACATTTTTATACTGCACCGGGTAATTATCAGGTTAGCTTGATTACAGTATCATCAAATATTTCCTGCTCAGATACCTTTCAAAATACTATATCAGTATTTACTTTGCCGGTTGCCAATTTTAGTTTGATGGATGTGTGCTTAAATCAAGCGGTAAATTTTTATGACTCATCAACAGTTTCAGTTGGAAATATTGTTTCCAAGTCTTGGAATTTTGGTGATGCTACGCCATTAAGTACAGCTCAAAACCCAATTCATTCATATGCAAGTCCCGGGACTTATAATGTATCATTAATAGTAACAACGAATAATGGTTGTAAGGATACCCTAACAAAAATAGTGGTGGTTCATCCCATGCCTGTAGCTCAATTTAGCACAGCAAATTCTTGCTTCCAATTGAATACTCAGTTTATAGATGCATCAACCATCGGTTTTGGCGATGTGATACAATCCTGGCAATGGAATTTTGGCGATGGTAGTCCTGTTGGAAGTGCAAATTTATTAGCTCAAACATCTCATTTATATAGTAGCACGGGTAATTATTCTGTTGTTTTTACCGTAGTTTCCAATTTTAATTGTTCAAACGCTATTACCCAAAATGTAATTATTCATTCCAATCCCATTTGTAATTTCAATAACGCTATAGCTTGTAATAATAACGAAGCTCAATTTACAGATGTCTCCACTACAGCCTCTGGAACCCTTGCTGAATGGCTATGGGATTTTGGCGATGGTTCCCCTCCCATAAATTCAACCTTCAACCCAAGTTATATTTATACTAATGTTGGTAATTATACAATTACCTTAATTGTTAAAAATAGTTTCAATTGCGTTGATACCCTATCAAAGGCAATTCAAGTTTTTTATAGTCCTATTGTTAGTTTTAATCATAGCAACGTATGTTTTGGTGATTCCGTGGTATTCACCAATACTTCAAATATTAATAGTTCAACATCAATAGTTAGTTATTTATGGACATTTGATGATGCTGGATTAACAAGCAGTTTGCAAAACCCAAGTCATAATTACCCAACAGGGATTTATTCGGTCTTGTTATTAGCTACAAGTGCCGAAGGTTGTTCCGATACTTCGAGCGCCGTAGTAAAAACATTTGATCCACCCGATGCAGTTTTTTTATTTTCAAATACTTGTCAAGTTAATTCTGCTCTTATTACAAATAATACGACCGACCCCAGCATTGGCAATACAGCATCTTGGTCTTGGGATTTTGGTGATGGAAGCCCTTTAAATACTGCTACGTGGAGCCCGCAACATTTATATGCTGCTGCAGGAAATTATATGATTACTTTGGTTGCTAAATCCTCCAATCTTGGCTGTGTGGACACTTTTCAAAATACAATTTCTATTTTTCCGATGCCAACCGCTGCTTTTAGTTTTACAGATATTTGCTTAGAACAAACCAATAATTTTATTGATTTGTCAAGTGTTATAAATGATAATATACTAAGTAGAAATTGGCTTTTTGGTGATGGTTCGCCGCAAAGTTCAGTTCAGGATCCAAACCATTTGTATGCAATTTCAGGTACTTATCCAGTTACATTAGTTGTAACCACCAGCAACAGTTGTATGGATACAATCGTTAAAAATGTAGTAATTCACCCATTGCCAATAGTGCTATTTAGTCAAGAAAATGTTTGTGAAGGAAACATGATGCAATTTAATTATTTATCAACTATTCCAGCATCCGATACCATTCAATCATGGAAATGGAATTTTGGCGATGGTAGCCCCGGCAATTACAATCAAAATCCTTCTCACCTTTATGCTTCTAATGGTAACTATGCTGTAAATTTATGGGTAGTTTCTAATTTTGGTTGTGAAGATTCTACAACCATTATAAGTTATGTTAATCCTAATCCTATTGTTAATTTTAAATCAAATAATTTACAGGGCTGTGAACTTTTTTGTACTAGTTTTCAAGATTCCTCTTTTATTGCTACTGGCAATAATATTCAATGGAAATGGGATCTTGGCGATGGAACATTGGTTAATAATTCACAAGTTTTCGACCATTGTTACGACAATGATTCTGTTTATGTACCAAGCACTTTTGATGTTAAAATTACAGTAATATCTGATAGTGGTTGCTCTATTTCTCTGACGAAAAGTAATTATATAACAGTTTATTCAACTCCAACTGCTGATTTTTCTGTTAACCCTGAAACAGCAACTGCAATGGATCCGGTTATTTCAATTACCGATTTGTCTACTTCCGCTAGTTTTTGGGCTTGGAACTTTGGTGATGGGTCTGCTACAATTAATTTATCACTTCAATCTTCTAGCATTCACACCCCTCCTCCCCACACTTATGCTGATACCGGCACATACACAATAATGTTGATTACTTCTGCTCAATTTAGTTGTGCAGATACAGCCTATCATACAATTGTTATTGAGCCAGAATTTGTATTTTATATACCTAACGCCTTTTCACCTGACGATGATGGTGAAAATGATAGTTTTACCGGTAAAGGTTTATTTGTCAAAAAATTTAAGATGTCTATTTTTGATCGTTGGGGCAATATGATTTTTTATTCTGACGATGCAAATAAACCTTGGGAAGGTAAATCAAGCAATGAAATAGACATATTAACGCAGGATATTTATGTATATATTTTTGATATTACGGATACTAAAAATGTGAAGCACAGATATAAAGGGAGTGTTTTGTTATTAAAGTAAAAAATGAAACCTGTTTTTAAAATCGATATTTATAAGAAAAATATTAGTGAAGAAAATATCCTTGTGTTTTTTATAGCTGGCTTAAATTTAACTAAATAATGTTTTTTATTAATGCCAAAGTAATAATAGATTTGCTAAATAAAAAACGTTATTGATTTTAAAATTGAGCAAATTTCGGCTTAATATTAAACCTTTTTTAAAATAAAACGATGTACATTAATAGAAACAAAAAAAAACTATTCGCTTTCAATGCTAAAGCTAAGCTAAGTTTTTTTATATTTTTGCATAATAAGTCAAATGCCATGCTGTTGAATTCGAAGGTGGGTATAATTATTTCTATGCTCATATTTTTTAGTTTAAAAAACTTTAATAATAGTTTTGCTCAGGAGGTTCTTAACTTATCTTATACTGGTAGTGTTTATAGTTTCACTGTCCCTTTTTGTGTAGATACCATTCATGTTAAGTTATGGGGTGCTGGAGGAAGCGGTGGAGGGAACGACTCCTATCAAGGAGCTGTAGGGGGCGGTGGCTCCTATATTAAAAGTGATATTGCCGTTACTCCAGGGCAAATAATAACTATTATAATTGGTGGAGGTGCTGGACCTGGTGCTCAATGTTCTGGCTGTGCGCCAGGTGGAACTTCGGGATGGGGAAATGGTCTTGTTGCTGGTGGTAGTGGTGGTAATGCCGGATGCAGCGGCTGTTCTGGCGGCGGCGGCGGTGGCGGCGGTGGTTCAGCGCTTTATGTTGGGGCGTCTCCTATTTTGGTAGCAGGTGGTGGTGGTGGTGGTAGCGGTGGCGGTCAATTTAGTAGCGGTGCTGTTGGTGGTGGTGGTGGCGAAAATGGAAATGTGTCACCAGGGTCTTGCTCTTCTCCTGGAATTACTGGAGCAAGTGCCAACGGAAATGGAAATTCAGGAACAAATAAAGGTGGAGATGGTGGTGGCGGCGGCGGCGGCGGCGGTGGATATTTTGGTGCCACCGGAGGAGGAGTAGCCGGAGGTTGCGATTGTGGCGCATGTGGAGGTGGTGGTGGGAGTAGTTTCTCTTCCGGAAATAATATAATAATCATAAATGGTAATGGGCAAGCAGCAGGAAATAATACTGATCCTATCTTACCTCCTGGTGCAGCTAATGGTGGAAATGGCTCTACTAAAGGTGGTGATGGTTTTGTTCAGTTGATATTTAATGGTTCCCCTAACGCAGCTTTTAGCAATACAACAGTTTGTTACGGTACAGCAACAGACTTCATTAATAACACTACCAACAATACAGGAACAATTATATCAAGAAGTTGGGACTTTGGTGATGGCAGCCCCATAGAAACTTCCATAAACCCATCCCATACATTTGCTTCGGGTGGAATGTACAATGTTAAATTAATTGAAAATAATAGTGTTGGTTGCTCTGATACTATTATAAAAGCTGTTCAGGTTTATTTTAATCCAGTGGCAAATTTCACATATACGGATGTTTGTTTTGGCGATTCTGTAAATTTTACGAACACTTCGATAATTGACTTCTCCACCACAATTGCACTTTATTTATGGACAGCAGGTGATGGGGGAGCTACAAGCAGTGTTCAAAACCTCACTCATTATTATCCTGCCGGTACTTATCCCGTTTTACTTTTAGTTACAAGTGCTGATGGATGTTCAGATACGGCAAGTGCAATTGTTAATACTTTTGATGCTCCTCAATCTGTATTTTCTATTAGCAGTGGTTGTTTGATAGATTCAGCTAAATTTATAAATACTTCCATAAACCCAGTAATGGGCAATATAGCAAGTTGGTCAATTAATTTTGGTGATGGCTCTCCTATAAATACTAGTGTTTGGAGTCCAAAACACAAGTACACCATTGCTGGGAATTATCAAGTAACATTAATTACATTTTCTTCCAACCTTGGTTGCCCAGATACTGCTCAAAATACAATAACTATTTTTCCGATGCCTGTTGCTAATTTTGATTTTATAGATGTATGTCATCATCAAACAATGAATTTCTTTGATTCTTCAACTGTTTCTAGCGGTAATATTGCGGATAGACTTTGGAGTTTTGGCGATGGCAGCCCTTTAAGTGTTATGCAGAACCCAACACATTTATACACTAATGTAGGAACCTATGCTGTTTCCTTAATAGTTACAAGCAATAATACTTGTAAGGATACAATAACTCAAAATGTGGTGGTGCACCCTCTTCCTTTAGTAAATTATACCAGCACAAATGTTTGTGATGATAGTATTGTTAAATTTAGCAACTTATCAACAATTCCTGCCTCAGATACAATACAATTCTGGACTTGGGATTTTGGTGATGCAAGTACTAATAGTATTAATGAAAACACTAGCCATTTATATGCTGCACCAGGCTCCTATAATGTTCAATTAGTAGTAGTTTCTACTTTCGGTTGTTCCGATTCAATTATTAAAATAAGTATTGTTAATCCTAATCCCAGCATAAGTTTTTTCGGTAATGATACCATTGGTTGCGAACTGCTATGTATTTCTTTTCAAGATTTTTCTTCGATTTTAACAGGCAGTAATACTCAATGGTTGTGGGATTTTGGCGACGGCAGCGCTCCATTAAATGGGCAACAGGTTATACACTGTTATAAAAATGATTCTGTTTTTTTACCGAATATTTTTAATGTCACTGCCACAGTTACTTCGGATAGTGCTTGTGTTAGTATTATTACTAAAATTAACTACATAACAGTGAATCCTAATCCAATTGCTAGTTTTATCGTTAATCCTACCACTACAACTATAATTGATCCTATTATTTCCTTTACCGATTTTTCTATAGGTTCGGATATATGGAATTGGAATTTTGGGGATCAGGATTCCTCTAATTTAAATAATCCTGCCCCACACATCTATGCAGATACTGGTATATATATAATAAGGTTGATTAGCTCTACTAATTTGGGTTGTAGTGATACCGCATACCAAACAATTGTAATTGAGCCTGAATTTGTTTTTTATATTCCCAATGCATTTTCTCCAGATGGGGATGGTATCAATGATAGCTTTATAGGTAAAGGTATATTTATTAAAAAATATGACATGACTATTTTAGATCGTTGGGGGGATGTTATTTTTTATACTGATAATGTTAACATGCCTTGGGATGGCAAAGCAAATAATGGTATTAATATTGCATTACAAGATGTTTATGTATATGTTATAAAGGTATTGGATTTTAAAGATAATAAACATCAATATAGAGGCAAAGTAACCTTGCTGCGATAATTAAACTAAATTCTTATTTTTTTACTGATACGGATTTAAGGAGCGTTAAAAGTAGTAGATAAAAGATTTGTTAAATGCGGTATAAGTTTAAAGAAAAAGGGCTAAAGACATTT
>CAMBDK010000063.1 GCA_945865315.1 Chitinophaga pinensis
AAGGCTACTCTTAATTGTATCAATAGCTGACTGCGATTTCCCTTCGATTAAAAAAAAGCAAAATAAACTAAATATAATAATATTGATATGCTTATACACACTGTAAAGATAGTTATTTAGTATTTCTATTAAATGAAAATTACAATTAAAAATGAATGTCCGGTAAATTAAAAATAATGATCTCCGATCTTCCTGTGTAAAGCTTTCAAAATAATTTCGACAAAACAGATATATTAATAAAAACAGCTGATTTCATTTTTTCGCAAAAAACATGCTCATAAAAACGCGTGTGAGCAATGAACAAAAGCGATGCAGGGTTAAGGATGTGGAGGGGTCGTTGGTTCTTTTTTTTGTTTCTTTTGTATCGAGACAAAAGAAAAAAACACAATTTTTGAACCATTTAATTTTCGGATTTATTTGGAAAACTTCACTATTGTTTTATAGTTTATTAGTATTTAATTTAAAAAAAACAAGTAGTAGGTTTTTAAAAAGCCTTTGTTATTTCACGATTACCCGACCTAAAAAAGCATTCAGTGTTTTTTTTGTTTCTAACAAGCCTTGCTGAGTTTGCAACAGCGTCATTGTTTCTTCTTCTGGAGGGTTTTCTTTTAATCTTTTTTGAATATCGTGAATCATAACCTCTAATCTGCGATTTTTTAAAGCATAAACAGCATTATACATCGATTTTTTAAGGATGTCTTCCTCCATGGTTGTGAAAATACTGTTTTTTTTCCAATTTGAAAGTATGTATGGACTACTTATCAAATCTACAGTTAAATATGAAATTTCAGTGCTTTTATGACTTATGAAAAAATTATAATCGGGCACTTTATCATCCACTAGGTGTGTCACAAACTCGTTATAAATATTCTGGTATAACAAATTTTCAAATAAAATATTATCGTGTTGTAATTCGTGAATTATTAAAGCTGCTAATGAAATATTGATGCTAATAGGCTGCCCATCTTCATCTAAGCCTTCACCCTCAACAATCACAATATTTTTTCCATAATTTAATAAAAGGCGAATGATATCTCTCTCTTGGTGTTCTCCACTGGCATCGAGTAATTGTTTTTTTTCTTCGGATGTTTGCTGTTCTAAAACATTTTCATCTTTATTAAGTATGACAGAGGGAGAGGGGCTGGGTGCCGTATTTTTTTCATTGAACTTTTTACTGCGCAGCTTGTTCAACTCATTTAGCAGTATATGTTCCTCAATATCTAATATCCTACTGCATTCTTTTACATATACCGAACGATAAATAGCCTCTGGAATAAGTGCGATACTTAAAACAATTTCTTTTATTAACTCTGCCTTTCTTATGGGATTGTTTTGCACATCACCCATTAATAAATTAGTTTTGAAGGAAATAAAATCTTTAGAGTTATTTTTAATAAAACTTTTAAACTCATCGTTGCTCATTCGTTTCGAATAAGAATCCGGGTCTTCACCATCTGGAAACAACAATACTTTTACATTCATACCCTCTTCCAATATCAAATCAATCCCTCTGAAACTGGCCTTTATTCCTGCGCTATCTCCATCATACAAGATGGTAATGTTTTTACTAAATCTTCTAATAAGCTTTATTTGGCCAACGGTTAAAGATGTTCCACTACTGGCAACCACGTTTTCAATACCCGATTGATGCATTGATATTACATCGGTATACCCTTCCACGAGAAAACAGTTGTCTTGTGAGACAATTTCTTTTTTCGCAAAAAATATTCCGTACAATATTTCACTCTTGTGATAAATATCTGTTTCGGGAGAATTAATATATTTCGCTGTTTTTTTATCTGTACGCAAGGAGCGCCCTCCAAAAGCTATTACCCGCCCTGTAACATTGTGAATTGGAAATAACACCCTCCCCCAAAACCGATCTAAATAACTAGAAGCTAATGGCTTTAATGGAAGTGATGGGTTGTTTTGTGTGGCATTTGTATTTTTTTCTACCTCGGCAAATTTTTCATCGGATTGGTTTCCCTCCTCCTCTTTTTCAATTATAGATTTTGTATTTCCTGACTGGCTCGTATATTCTATTGTAAGTCCAGCCTTTACTATATATTCCGTTTTATAGCCTGCCTTAATTGCAAATTCTGTAAATGCGCTGCGGTTAGTTAAACTATAACCCAATTGAAATTTCTGAATAATATCTTCTCTAAAGCCTCTCTCTTTCAAATAACCATAGCCTATTGATTTCCCTTCGTCGGTTTGGTATAAATTTTCGGAAAAGCACTTTTGTGCGAAAGCGGAAACAAGGAAGAGGCTTTCACGGGTATTCTGTATTTGTAGGTCTTCGGGAGACTGCTGCTCCTCAGCAATTTCAATGTTATATTTTTTTGCAAGTTGCCTTAATGCATCTGGATAAGACAGCATTTCCTTTTCCATCACAAAATTTATAGCATGCCCGCCTTTACCGCAACCAAAACATTTATAAATACCTTTAATGGGGGAAACATAAAACGAAGGCGTTTTTTCGTCATGGAATGGACAAAGCCCAATGAGATTAACCCCTCTTTTTTTTAGAGTCACATAATCCCCCACAACCTCTTCAACGCGAGCAGCTTCAAAAATTTTATCTATGTCTAATTTGTTTATCAATTCTATTGGCTATTATCATTAACTAATATAAATATATTAGTTTAAAAATCTCATTCTTTTGTTAATTAATTCTGCTGTATTGTAAAAATTGAAATGCTAATTTACGAAATTTCACATGACAAATGCCGAACTGCTTTGAGAAAAAAAACTTTTATTATATTAAAATCAATTTTAACATTCTACCACTTTTTCATCTTCAATATATACTAATAACTTTTCGATAACACGATAGCCCATTTGAGCTAACAAAGAGGCATATTCTATTATTTGGCTTTTGTGAGAAGGCTTTTCTTCGCCAGTTTTATAATCAATTATTACAGCACTTAAATTTCCAATATTATTAGTTGGTGAGGGATAAATCACAACCCTGTCTAATCGAAATTTTTCGCCAGTTGCTGAAATAATTTCTGCTTCATTTTTTACTATTAAGTTTTTTTCGAAATGAGCTTTTAATTTCGGTAATCGAATAATATTATTAATTACAACTAATAAATTTTCTTTTTCATGCAAAGTAATTAAACCGCCTAAATACATTGAATTTGTAGCAGATTCAACATCGTCAACAGTTTTTATTTTTGCCAATGCCGTATGTACCATCACGCCATACTTCTTTTTTTGTTCCGTTGATTCTAGCAGCCAAATACTTGGTGCCGCAGCTCTCATTTTAATGTTATTTCGCCATTGATTTGAGTTGAAAGTTGTTAATTTGTAATTATTGTTTTTTGTATCCCGTAAAGCTGGAATGTGCATTGTTTCTTTACCGAATGAATAAATAGCCTGCCCTTCCTGCCATTCCCCAATTGTTTGATAATAATAAGCAAATAAATCATTAAGGGAAGTAAAATTGGCAGGAGTTTTAGATGGTTTTTCCGTAAATATATACATGCGTTCTACTGGTCTGGTAAGGGCTACATATAATACATTTAAACTATCCAACAGCGATTTGTTTTTTTCCTCTTCATACAATTCACCAAATTCCGTAATCTTTAAATCCTCGCTTACCGATACCAATGCAGCTTTTAGTTGTGGTATTTTTTCATTTTCTAATTCCACCCATAAATGTTTTTTTCCATTTTTTATTTTCCCCATTGAAAAGGGAAGTATTACAGCGGGAAACTCTAATCCTTTTGCACGATGAATTGTCATAATGGTAACAGCATTCAAACCATTAGGAACAATTAATGAAGCTTTTTCTTTTTTAACTTCCCAATAATCTATAAAATCATTCAGGTTATTGTTTTTTTTGATCGAATAATTTAACACCTCATCTAAAAAAAACTGAATATATGCATTAGGGGCCGCGTTGAGCTTAAACAAACGAACCAACTCTTCACATAGTTCATACAATGCCATTTTAGAAAGCGTGTTAATATCAAACTCAACGCAAAGGTCCTTAACAATATTAATAAAATGTTTATCGTATAAGCCCTTTACATTTGAGTTATTCGTTTTTTTCCTTTCAACCAACAATTGATTTATATCCGTATTTTTTATTCGCTCCGTTTCAATAAAATATTCTAATAATTCTGCTTGTATTATTTGTTCGCTTGAATTATTTAAATACCTGAGCAAAGAAAATATAAAATTTACATCCCTTGAATTACTCAGTAATAGAGAATCGGAGGATATTACATCAATGCCTTTATTTGATAAATAATTTGCAATCTCACTTCCGTCAGTGTTTTTCCTTACTAGTATTGCAATGTCGTGCAGCTGAAAGTCCTGACTTAATAAATCCTGAATACTCTTGTAAGTGGCTGCTAGGTTCTGTATTCGTATATCACCATTTTCAGAATTCATAAATTCCACTTGAACATAACCTCCAGAATTTTCAGGTCTAAATTCTTGCTCTAAATTTTCATAAATAGATTTATATTTAAGATCCAACTTATTAGCAAGGATTCTAAAAATAGAATTATTAAATTCAACAATTTCGCGTTTGCTCCGATAATTTTTGCTCAATTCAATTGGCAGGTGATTTCTCACTAAAGCTCTCTCTCGCTCTAAAACCAAAGGGTTGTTATTATGACTAAATACATTAGGCAACATAGAAAACTGCTCCACCTCACCACCTCGCCAGCGGTAAATAGCCTGCTTTCCATCGCCTACAAGCATTGTGAAATGTCCGCTAGCCAATGAGTTATCTATTAAAGGCAATAAATTTTGAAATTGCAAAACAGAGGTATCCTGAAATTCATCAATTAAATAATTATTGTATTTCTCTCCTAATCGTTCATAAATAAAAGGCACTGGCTCATTTAATACAATTTTTGCAATTAGTTTATTAAATTCTGAAATATGTAAAATATTGTTTTCTGCTTTATATTCATTAAGGAGCTTATCAATTTCATTTAATACCGCCAATGAATAAATGTTATTGTTTATTAATTTAAATAACTTTATCTCCTTTAAATTTGATTCGATATATACCAATGCATCATTATAAATAATTGACAATGCATCCTTAATAGAATCAATACTATCCTTATCTTCTGCCGAAGCTTTACCAGCATACCAGTTATTTGAATCAATATGTTTTTGAATGGTAGCAGACGGTATTGCTTTTTCTATTCGTGATTCAGCTAAATAAGTAAAATATTTACCAATCCCATTAGCCCCTCCTGGAAATTTAGAGTGCTCAATACCCGCATCGTTTATAACTTTTAATGCCTTTTTTCCAGAGTTACTTATAAATGCTTCAAATGTTTTTATTTCTGCTTGGATGGTATCTTTTATTTTAAAAAACTCCTCCACATTTAATTGCTTCAGCTTTTCTAGATGGAAATTACCATCTTCGGTCATTAAATTTTTTGCAAAATCTTTCAAATCTTTTTCAATACGCCAGTTTTTTTCCTCATCCGTTTTACTTTCCGTGTATTCAATCAAAGCTTTCGTCAATGTCTCGTCTGATCCTATTTGCGCTAATAATAAATCTATTGCTTGTGTCAAAAGTTTATCCGCATCCATTTCTAATTCGAAATTCATTGGTATTTTTAGATCAAAAGCAAAGGTTCTAACTATCTTATGCATGAAGCTGTCTATTGTTCCTATTGCAAAATCAGAATAGCTGTGTAAAATTTCGGAAAGTACATTTTGAGACCTTTTGCGTATTGTTAAATCATCTAATTGTTTTATTAAGTTTAATTTTTCATGTTTTTTTAAAGCAATTATTAATTCTTTACCCCCTATTGATATATTTGTATAATCTTCCTGAGAAAGCTCCTTCAATGTTTTTATTATTCTTTCTTTCATCTCTGCGGCAGCCTTATTGGTGAAGGTGATAGCTAAAACATGACGATAAGCCATTGAAGAGCCTAATTCGTAATTTAAAGCTAAGGCAATATATTCCTTTACCAATGTATATGTTTTGCCTGAACCAGCAGAGGCCTTATATGTTATAAAGTTTTTATCTGACATTTTTGTGGGTACTTATAACTTTAAATTGGAATAAATTATTGTCAATATATTTTAAAAAATATAATTTGCCCTAATTATTATTGTAATTATTATGGTGTTATTATAAAAAGCTATGGTACTTTATGTTTTTTATATCAAATAATTAAAAACAATATTTGTTAAAAAATAATTTTTATTTTTCAACAAACAGGATAGTAATTTCAGCAACAAACCTTCTTTGTAAATAAGTTTATTGTTTTGCAAATTACACATTTATTAAGTATTATTGTATGGTAAAGTAGCCATTAAATTCTTTAATTATTCCCACTTTAGTAAAGCTTTCAAAATAATTTCGACAAAACAGATATATTAATAACAACAAATGATTTCATTTTTTTGCAAAAAACATCTTTATGAAAACGCGCGTGAGGAATGAACAAACGCGATGCAGGGTTGCAGGTGGGGAGGAATCGTTTGTTCTTAATTTTTTGTTTCTTTTGTATCAAGACAAAAAAAAATACACAGTTTTTGAACCATTTAATTTGCGGATTTATTTCGAAAACTTCAATAATTTTATTAAAACAATTTTTAATTATGAAAATACGTAATATTTATCTTGTTTTTTTATTTGTTTTCCCATTCCTTTTTTTAAAGGCTCAAAACAATAATTTTGTTTCGGGTAATTTAATTGTAATGCTTCATTTGGATGGGGATGTAAAAAAAATAATGGATGATTTACATTTTATCGAAGGAGTCAACACTGAATTTAAATATGAGCGGATACTTTCAAAATCAATGAATATTTTTTTATTTTCCTTTAATCCTTTAAAAATTAGTGATACCAAAATGCTATATGCCGCTAATCATAATAAATTTGTTAAAACAGCACAATTTAATCATTTATTTATAGAACGCATTATCCCTAACGATCCTTCATTTGGATTAATGTGGGAATTAAATAATACAGGGCAAAATGGTGGGGATCCTTTTGCTGATATAAGTGCTACCGAAGCCTGGGATATTTCTACTGGTGGAATTACTTCGGAAGGCGATTCAATTGTTGTTGCTGTTATTGATGCTGGATTTGATTTAACCCATGAAGATTTAAATTTTTGGAGGAATTATAACGAAATTCCAAATAATGGCGTGGATGATGACAACAATGGCTATGTTGATGATTATTTAGGCTGGGACGGGGCAACAGGGGACGATAATTTTTCTGTTTCAAGTCATGGCACTCATGTTTCCGGAACTGTTGGGGCTAAAGGAAATAACGGGATTGGCGTTACCGGTGTAAATTGGAATGTTAAAGTAATGGCTATCTCTTATGGATCGTCTGGCGGCAACTTTGAGTCTAACGTAATAGCTTCCTATGCTTTTGCAATGGATCAGCGCCGAGATTATAATCAAACAAATGGCCTCAAAGGGGCTTTCGTAGTTGCTACAAACTCTTCCTTTGGAATAAATAATGGCCAGCCAGCCGATTACCCTCTGTGGTGTGCTATGTACGATTCGCTTGGCGCTGTTGGGATTCTTAGTGCCGGAGCTACTGCAAATGCAAATTTTAATATTGATGTTACTGGGGATATTCCAACATCCTGTTCAAGCAACTGGCTTATTACAGTTACCAACACTACAAATACCGATTTTAAAAATACTAGTGCCGGATATGGTGCAACTACAATTGATTTAGGAGCTCCCGGAACAAATATAACCTCTACATACCCATCTAATTCATACGCCGCTATTTCAGGCACATCAATGGCAACACCTCATGTGGCAGGAGCCATAGCTCTTATGTATTCTGTAGTTTGTCCAGAATTTATTGCAAATTACAAAACAGACCCCGCCGGTATAGCCCTGATGGTAAAAGATTCCTTGCTGGGTGCCGTTGATACTATCCCTTCGATGGGTTCTGGCATTACCTTAACAGGAGGACGGCTGAACTTAAATAAAGCGGCAAAAGCAATTCAAAACTATTGTTCTGTAATTGCTGGTTCAGCTAATGATCAAGCATCCATAAACAATTATTTCGAAATAAGCAGTGTATATCCCAACCCCGCTAGTAACATGTTATATTTAAAATATTATAATGAGGACGCCCTTGTTGAAATTAGTCTTTTTAATATGCTGGGGCAAGAGGTAAAACATTTAATTGAATATAATAATACCAAAGGGGCTAAGTTTAAAGAATTTGAAATAAGCTCAATTGATAAAGGGATATACTTTTTAAGGCTGCAATCCAACAATAAAAAATCCAATGTTGTTAAGATTATTTTAAATTAATATCAAGTCTCTTTAATGTGTTTTTTTATGCTTTTTGAAGGCTTTGTTAATCCAAAGGGAGTAGTGCAATAAATAGTTTTGTTAACTATTTGATTTTATAAAAGTCAATGTCGTTGAATTAAGAAACCAGCGCACCTATTTCGCACATGCTCAATATAACCAGCGCGCTGTCAGTTTAAGCGTGTCGAATATCTTAGGGCTAGCATGTTTTTAGAAAACAACCCTAAATTCAATGATATTTATATAAAAGTTGGAAATTATTTTACTGAAAGGGTAACAATAAAAAAACGTTTATCGTTTAGCTTAAAAACTAACAATAAACGTTTCAAATTATTTATATTTCAATACCTCTTAATTAAGGTACAAGTTGGCAATCATTAATAGTGTATTCCAGGTTTATTTTGTTTTTCACTAGTTTGTTGCTATATACAGTTCTAACTACATAAGATAAAGGAACTCCTGTTTGAATATCAGCCGATTGTCCTAACATATATGTTAAGGAATAAAGTTCAGAAGCATCAATACTAGAGAATGTGCTTGAGGTTTCTCCACCAAGAGCCATCACCTTAATATTTAAATTTCTTAGCGAAGATAATGAGCTTGCGTTTACAGTTCCGTTTACACTGCTATAAGATGAAGAGATAGCAGATGACATTGAATCTACTGAAGATGTGGATTCAATTAATAAATAATAAACCCTACCATAAGTAACATCGGATACATAACAAGCAGGATTACCCCTGTAAACATATTTTACAAGATCCATTGGCTTTACACTTGGATCAAATAAATCGGCATAATTATAAGGAATATCATAGCTCATAGTATAAAACGATTGTTTTAAGGCTACTATATAATGATTTGTACCTGCTGCATTAGAAAACCCTATGTCAGAAGCAACGGAAACTCCCCAAGCGTCGGCACCTAATCCTAATGACATAGCAAGCTCTTCTTGAGTTTTCACTAATTCGTGCTCGAGGGTGAACCTTGCAGGCATTACTTTATTATTAAAATATATAATATCATTAAGCGCTTGCGTTACGCTGCTTTTTCTTATTTCAGAGATAGACATTGCAACTGCACCCGAACCGTTAACAATATCAATTGAAACTATTCCACCACCGCGCTTCACAGCTATAACATCAGGAGTAGGATTATTTAATGAGCCCCCTTGCAATAAACTTCCAGGATAAACTACAGATACATTAGGGTCGTATAATGGAAAATCTAAATTACCCTGTATAACGCTCCATGTACTATTGGTGCAATTCCATGAACCGCTATCAACAGGTACGGATGTAGTAGAAACATTTGTAAGTATTTTTTGATTACTAAAGGCATCAAATTCCCCTCCCGTTTTAAGCACCTCATCGTAAGAAACTGTTTCGCCCGGTAAAATATCTTTTTTACAGGAGCTAAAAGTAAACAAAACTGTTACAACAATAAAAATACCAATAGAGTAAAATTGTTTTTTCATGTTTTTTTTAGGTTTAATTAAATTAATAAATTATAATTTCAAAGCCGAATAATATAGCTAAGTCAGACTTATACCCGATTTTATAATCCACTATTTTGAGAGAAGAATTGTAGCTGTTCTTACTACACTGAAAGGCTGCTTTGCTCATTTTTAGCGGTTTTTAAGACAAACGACACAAATCATTTGTCTTTCTAGGTTGTTCACTAAACTAAATTAACGATGCGAATATAACACTTTTTTTTCAAATAGCAAGTCTTTTTTAGTTTTTTTTATTTAATAAAATAGTTTAAAAGCGGGGGAAATGAATTTCCTCCTTGCAAAATCAATAAAAAAAATTGTACCTGTTAGATTTTTTAGGTCTATTTAAATTATTATTTAACTTTGCAGCTGATAAATATAAAATAAAAATAAAGACATAAAATATGTGTGGAATAGTAGGTGTTTTTGATTTAAAATTAGATGCGAAAGAGTTGAGAAAACAGGTTCTTGAGATGTCAAAAAAAATACGACACAGAGGACCTGATTGGTCCGGAATTTATTGTGGTGAAAAGGCTATCCTGGCTCACGAAAGGTTAGCTATAGTTGACCCTCAATCGGGAGGACAGCCATTGTATAGCAAAGATAAAAACTTGATTTTGGCTGTAAACGGGGAGATATACAACCATCTAGAGCTAAGAGATCAATTGAAAAACGATTATGAATTTCAAACATTATCTGATTGTGAAGTTATTCTAGCATTGTATCAAAAAAAGGGGCCGCAATTTTTAGAAGAATTGAATGGCATATTCGGTTTTGCCTTGTATGATTTTGTAAATGACTCTTACCTTATTGCCCGTGACCATATTGGAGTTATCCCATTGTATATTGGCTGGGATATATATGGGAATTTTTATGTGGCTTCAGAATTAAAATCTTTAGAAGGCTATTGTAATAAAATTGAACTCTTTTTGCCTGGCCATTATTGGTATAGCAAAGATGGGAAAATGACAAAATGGTATTCCCGTGATTGGGTGCAGTTTGAGGCAGTAGAAAATAATGATACGGATATAAATAAAATCAAATTAGAATTGGAGGCTTCTGTTCATCGGCAATTAATGTCTGACGTGCCTTATGGCGTTTTGCTCTCGGGGGGCTTAGATTCCTCTATTGTATCAGCAATTGCAAAGAAGTATTCAGGAAAACGAGTTGAATCGGGAGATAAACAAGACGCATGGTGGCCACAATTGCACTCCTTTGCTGTTGGGCTTGTAGGTTCGCCTGATTTGATAGCTGCGAAAAAGGTTGCCGCGCATATTGGAACCATTCACCACGAAGTTCATTTTACTGTGCAGGAAGGATTAGATGCTTTGAGGGATGTTATTTATCATTTGGAAACATATGATGTAACAACCATACGTGCTTCTACACCAATGTATCTTTTGGCAAGGGTAATTAAATCCATGGGAATAAAAATGGTGCTTTCTGGCGAGGGGGCCGACGAATTATTTGGGGGGTATCTTTATTTTCATAAAGCGCCCAATGCTAAATCTTTTCATGATGAAACGGTAAGAAAACTAAGTAAATTACATTTATACGATTGTTTAAGAGCTAACAAAGCTTTAGCGGCTTGGGGTGTGGAGGGTAGGGTTCCTTTTCTTGATAAAGAATTTATGGACATTGCCATGCGCTTGAATCCGGAAGAAAAAATGGCTAAAAACGGGAGAATGGAAAAATGGATTTTACGCAAAGCCTTTGAAAATTATTTGCCAGCAAGTATTGCTTGGCGCCAAAAAGAACAATTTTCGGATGGTGTTGGTTACAGTTGGATAGATTCTTTAAAAGAGTTAACCTCAAAAAAGGTAACAGATGAGCAACAGCTGAACGCAAAATTCAGATTCCCAATAAATCCGCCAATGTCGAAGGAAGAGTATTATTACAGATCCATATTTACAGAACACTTCCCTTCTGATTCCGCTGCAAGTTGCGTTCCGTCGGTCCCTTCGGTAGCATGTAGCACTCCTGAAGCAATTGCTTGGGATGCATCATTTAAAAACCTAAATGACCCTTCTGGCCGATCTATTAAAAGCATTCATGTGGAGGGGTATAAATAGTTTTTATACTTGTTCCTGTTTAAGAAAACAACTTTTTGATATTTCAGCGTTTTTTAGGATTAATAAAAAAAACAGGATTTAATTTAAAAACAATTCCTTTTTTTTATGCTTTAATCTTCTTAATTTGTTTGTGTTGCGCACATGATTTTAAGACTTTAAACAATTCTCTGTTGATTACTTTATTTATTGTATTTAAATAGTCGTTTTTGTTTTTATATTTTTATAAAAAAATTAAATCAAATCCTTTTTATGGTTAAAGAAAAAAAAATTTTCGTTCTTGACACATCTGTGATAATTTATGATCACATGGCTGCTAAAAGTTTCCACGAACACGATGTTGTCCTTCCAATAACTGTTTTAGAAGAATTGGATAATTTCAAAAAAGGTAACGACACCAAAAACTTCGCAGCTAGAGAGTTTTCAAGATATATCGATAAAATATCTAAAAACAACACCTTACAAGACTGGATACCGATAAACGGGAAAGGTCATGGCAAAATAAAAATTGAAATGCATCAAGGATCTAAGATAGATGCAGAAAAGGTTTTTGGAGAAAAAAAAGCCGATCACCGTATATTAAATACTGCACTTTATGTTTCGGAACAATATCCCAATCATAAAGTAGTAATGGTTACTAAAGACATTAACCTTCGCATTAAAGCAAAATCGCTTAATTTAAACGCCGAAGATTATGAAACAGGTAAAATTAAAGATGTAAGCGAGCTCTACACAGGCTGCAGCGAAATAGAAAAAGTTTCTACAGAACTTATCAATCAAATATATGAGAAAGGCTTTTGTGAGCCTTCGGCACTTCTTAAAAAACAAAAGCCCCTTTCAAATCATTTTTACATTTTAAAAAATGCCAGCAAGTCAATCCTTGCGTCCTACAGTCCTGTTAAAGATAGTATTGAGCGCATTAAAAAAGTAAGTGCTATTGGTGTTTCTCCTCAAAATGCAGAGCAAGCTTTTGCTTTAGATGCTATCCTTAACCCCGAAATTAAATTAGTAACACTGCAAGGGGTTGCAGGTACAGGTAAAACATTGCTTTCACTAGCAGGGGCGCTAGAGCAACGCCGGAATTTCCATCAGATTTATCTTGCCAGACCAATCGTTCCTCTCAGCAATAAGGATATTGGCTATTTGCCAGGCGACATAAAATCAAAGTTAAACCCATACATGGAGCCTCTTTGGGACAATTTGAAATTTATTAAAGGCTTATTTAGTGAAAAGGATCGGGAATACAAGCAAATTACCGAAATGGTTGAAAATGAAAAATTGGTGGTTTGCCCTTTGGCATATATTAGGGGGCGCAGCTTGTCAAATGTCTTTTTTATAGTTGATGAGGCACAAAACCTTACTCCTCACGAGGTAAAAACGATAATATCACGTGCTGGAGAAAATACAAAAATGATATTTACAGGCGATATTTATCAAATTGACACCCCTTACCTTGACACACAAAGTAATGGCTTATCCTACTTAATTGATAAGCTAAAAAACCAACGTTTGTATGCGCATGTTACCCTTGAAAAAGGAGAGCGCTCAGAACTTGCAAATTTGGCAAATACGTTTTTATAGTAAATTGCTGATAGTTTTTTATTGGGGCAAACCAAAAAGCATAATAAAAGAGGTGTGAATTCTCAATTTTTTTATGGCAGAATGGATATCTTCATTCGAATGTCGGTAATGGGTCGAGAATTTTTATCTACCATTTGCTTGGCAATGTTATTAATTACTTCAAAACCTTCCAGCACTTCACCAAACACTGTATAGGATTCATCTAAATGAGGGGTGCCTCCAATTGTTTTATATATCCTAATTTGTTCCTCAGTAAAAGTATGAAGCTTTGTTACAGGCAATTCTTTCTCTACAATTTTAGTAATAATACCGTTAAGATGCTTTAGGCTATCGGTTTTTTGCAACTTTGGCAAAGCCATGTATTTTTTTTGTAATTCAAGGTTTTCATGCCGATTGATAATGGTATTAAATAATTTCAACTTGGTAATTCTTATGGCTTGAATTTTCAATAGAGAGTCATTAAAAATCCTCCCTTGAACAATATAAAATTGTGAGCCAGCCGATTGTTGTGTAGGATTTTCTAAATCACTATCCCGTGCAGCAGCTAGCACTCCTTTTTTATGAAACAAATTGCTGCGGAATTCTGCTGGCAATGTATAGGGAGGCCCTCCATTGCCAAGCTCCATATTAGCAATAGCATTTTTTGAATCCGGATCACCACCCTGTATCATAAAATTTTGAATGACGCGATGAAATAACAAACTATCAAAATAATGCTCTTTCACAAGTTTTACAAAATTATTACGGTGTATTTCGGTTTCGTTATATAATTTAATTGTTATGTTACCAAAGGCTGTTGTGATTAAAATCTTAATTTCCTCCTTTTCAGTTTTATTAAGCGATTGACTATTTTTTGACAAAAGAATAAATGCGCCGAACAAGAGGAGTGAAATAAAAGATTTTTTGTAATTCATAAAATAAAGTATTAAATTTGTTTTTTTAAAGATCTTTGACAAAAATTATTAGATAAACAAAGCTATTAATATAAAAATAGTTTTAAAAATTAAAACAATGAAAAATCTTATTATTAAATTTTCTGCTGCTACTTGCGTAATTTTATTCTTATTTTTTGCGCTATTGAGTACGTCTTGTAAGGAAAACAAAAACTGTAATGGCAAAATTACTGTAATAGATACAGCAGGCGTAGCAATTTCAGGAGCAACAGTAAAATTGTCGTCCCCACCTTCTGTGCCGCCTTCTGCAACACATCCTACTGGCGGAGATTTAATTATTGATGGAGTAACGGATGGTTCGGGAGTAGTTAATATTGAGCTAAAATTACCTTCAATACTTGATGTAGTAGCAAAAAGCACAGCATTCCCCGGCATGACTGGGAAGGCTATTTTGCGCTTAGATGAGCCAGGGAAAAACACAGAAATAACAGTAACAATAAAACCCTAATTAACTAAATCTTTATTTCTAAAATAGTCTACAACAGCTTGTTTCATCAGTTGTAATTGGTTTCCCGGTTTTAATGAAGGCAGTTTTTCATTTACTTTCCAATGGGGCCATCCATCTTTATCTAGTCCTTCGTATTCATAATAACCGTAAGGTGCCAGCAATGTGCATATTGCTATGTGCATTACATCCAGTTTTCCATTTTTCGAAAATTTCATAGGCCCTTTTCCTAATTCCTGAACGCCAATTAAAAAAAGAACAGCTTGTATGTCAATATCCTCACCAAACTGGACTTCAAGAGTTTTTAATACTTCTTTAAATTTATTTTCTAATTCAATATCCATAAAAAGTAATGATCTAAAATTTGTAAATTTCCATTCTATACTTAAAAGCATAGAATTTATTTTATTAACACCTCTGAATTATTAAAATCAAAATTACTATAATCGGTAATTACATTGTAAAGGGTGTCCCTTTCAATAGGTATGCGGTTTACTTGTTTAACAAGTTCAACTAATTCTTTGGTTGTTAAAGAGGGGTTCTGTTCTTCGGCACCAGCCATCGTATATATTTTTGTTGAATCATTGATAGTGCCATCAATATCATCCACACCAAAAGCTAATGAGAGTTGTGTTGTCGCTCGCCCTATCATTGGCCAATACGCTTTTAGGTGTGCGAAGTTATCCATAAATATTCTTGAAATAGCATAGTTGCGTAAATCTTCAATAACATTAACTTCCTTAATATGACTCATTTGGTTTCCTTTATTTCTGAATTTTAAAGGTATAAAAGTGTTGAACCCTTTAGTTTTATCTTGCAGCAATCGCAGCCTGTTCATATGATCTACTCGGTGTTCAAATTTTTCTATATGCCCATAAAGCATAGTAGCATTGGATGGCATTCCTAAATTATGAGCCGCTTCGTGTATTTCTAACCATTGAGAAGAGGAGCATTTATCATCACAAATTTGTTTTCGTATTTCCTCATCAAATATTTCAGCTCCGCCGCCTGGTAAAGAATTTTGGCCGTGCTCTTTCAAAATACGTAATCCTTCTGAATAACTTAGCTTAGCTTTGCGACACATGTATTCTAATTCCACAGCCGTAAATGCTTTTACATGTAAGTCGGGTCGAATAGTTTTTATTTTACGTATTAATTCAGCAAAATAATGCAATCCCATTTTGGGATGAACACCTCCTACAATGTGCACTTCAGTAACTTGCTTACCCTCATAGGATCGCACCAAATTTAATATATCTGTCTCCGACAATTCCCACGCTTCCTCTTTTTGTTTCAGCATGCGAGAGTAAGAACAAAATTTACAATCGAAAACGCAAAAATTTGTTGGCTCTATATGGAAATTACGATTAAAAAAAACATAATTACCATGTCTCTTCTCTCTGATATGATTGGCTAAGGCACCTAAATAACCTAGTTCCGCTTTCTCATATAATAATATACCTTCATTGATTGTTATGCGCTCATCCTGGTATACTTTTTCAGCAATATTTCTAAAATCTACTGATAATTTTGAGTCTAATAATACAGATTGAATTTTTTGAGTTTTCATTGTCAACAAGTTTAGTATAATAAAAACAAGTTTTGCAGATTACTAATGTTTTTCAAATTTAGGAAAATGTTTTGGGTAATTGATTCAAACACTTGCTTAATTTTGCTAACAATTGCAAATAAAAATAATTATAATGGTTTAAATATTTATTTAACCCGGTTTAATAAGAAGTTATATTTGCAATGGGGCATAGCATTAAAATATGCATTTTATGCCTATATTTATTTTTTTTTAAGCTTTGTAAATCAATTTTAATAATTAATAATAAAATCAAAATAATGCATAAAATAATTTTAGAAGGAATTAAGCTATACGCATATCATGGTTGCTTAAAAGAAGAAAGTATTATTGGCGGTAATTTTATTGTTGATATTAGCATGGATACAGACTTTTCTATTGCTGCCCAAACGGATAAATTGAACCAAACAATTGATTATGTTATTGTTTATGAAATTGTAAAAACACAAATGGCAATCCGTTCAAATTTGATAGAGCAGGTAGGGCAAAGAATTATAAACGCATTGAAAAAAGAATTTGTTAATATAAAAAGGCTGGAAGTTAAAGTGACGAAGCTCAATCCTCCAATGAATGGCAATGTAGAGAAGGTAAGTATCATAATTTCAGAATAATTTTAAACCCTGTTTTAAAAAACACCCCCGTTAGTTTTTAGCGTAAAGCATTAAAATAATTAAATTATGCCCAAAAAAAGGTATAAAATTAACACTTTTTTAAAAAAAATGTTGAAAGTTTGAGCTAAAAGCAAGAAAAAATGCAATAATATAAAAAATAGTGTACTTTTGTGCTTCATAATTAATGGTCCTGTGGCCGAGCGGCTAGGCTCAGCTCTGCAAAAGCTGCTACAGCGGTTCGAATCCGCTCGGGACCTCCGAACAAAGCCCAATAGATTGAATCTATTGGGCTTTTTCATTTAAAACACTCAAAAAACACTCTTTTCTGTTCATTTCTGCTCAATACCGCTCATAAATGTTTCACAATTGTTTCACAGTTTGTACCAATGTTTCACAGGCTGGTATATTTTGCCATTATTTGAACAGGCACAAATTCATTGATTAATTGCATATTCTGTAAAATTTGATCAAGTCCAACTAATATTAATACCAGAATCCCAATATTATTTTTAAACCAAGACAAATGAGAAAATAGTATGGGGTTACCTCGTTCTTCTTTATTCTAATGCCGCATCATAGATAAGCAACACATCAAAATCCAAAACTGGAATTTCTCCTGAAACCTCAATCGTAACTTTTATTGGGAATTCATTATCGTTTGGAGTGCCTTCCCATAAATTTACCGGAATTTGGATTGGGCTGCTTAATGTAAAGGAAGGCTCAAAATTAAACAGGTTATCAAACAATGAAATTAAATAAGGGTGTACTCTCTTACCACCTTTATTGTCATAACAAGTGATATGTAACATCAAGCGTTGATTTGTTAATACGTTCCTCCAATCATCCGGTTTCAGCCATTTGAATTTGGGAGTAAGAATTATTTTTTTTATTTCTAAAAATG
>CAMBDK010000064.1 GCA_945865315.1 Chitinophaga pinensis
GTCATTGTATAGGGACTAATTTTTTTCATTACATTTATGCTTGCAATAAATGGAAAGGCAGTACCAACAATTGAGAACAATAGTAACCATAGCCAATCGGCCCTACTTATTTCAAAAAAACTTTCATTTAACTGCCCTGCAAACAATAAATAAATGGATAGAGATAGAAATCCCCCGCCCAATTCATAAATAGTAATCACATTTGGGTGGATGCGTTTTACAAGCAGGCTATTAATTACCGTAAAAAAAGATGCGGTTAAAGCTGCTACAATACCAAAAATGATTCCTGCTGCATATTGAGTTTCTACTTTAAATATAATTGCAATAGCGCCAATAATAACCATTCCGAAAATTAATTCATATTGTATTATTTTCCGATTATAAAAATAGGGTTCAAGGATAGAGGTAAATAAAGTGCCGGTTGCAAAAGCTACTAAAGTTACAGAAACATTGGATATTTTTATGGCATGATAAAAACAAAACCAATGAAAAGCAATGACCGCACCTATTCCAACAAGTTTAAAAAAATCTTTGCGCCCAATTTTTATACTTTGTTTTATGATAAATAGATACCCTGCAACAGCTATAACTGTGAGCAGCATCCTAAACCATACCAATTGAAATGCCTGCACGGATATTAGTTTGCCAAGTATAGGAGACCAGCCCCAAATAAAAACGATGAAATGAAGTAAAAGAAGGCTTTTGTTTTTGAAAAACATAAATCAAATAATTGTAGGAGGAAAAGTAATAAATTTGATTTTTTTAAAAAGGAATAATTAATTTACGAATATCTGATTCAACTAAGCTTGAGTTTTATAACAATTTTATTCAAATCGTATTGTTATTTTAGCTTCAATATATTCTCTAAGTTCGTTAATTTTAATCGTATCAACTACTTCTGAAGCAAATGCGTGCATTAATAATTTTTTAGCACTTGTTTCGCTTAAGCCTCGCGCACGGAGATAAAATATTTTATCCTCATCCAACTTACCTGTTGATGTGCCATGCGAACATTTTACATCATCGGCATAAATTTCTAACTGAGGTTTTGTGTTGATGGTGCCATCATCACTCAACAAAATGTTTTTGTTGGATTGAAAGGCATTTGTTTTTTGAGCGTCTTTTCGCACAAATATTTTACCATTAAAAGTAGCAGTTGATTTTCCATCAATGATCCCTTTGTATAGCTCATTACTATTGCATTTTGGCTTGCGATGATCTACCAAAGTATGGTTATCTATAATCTGAGTTTCGTTTGTTAAATATAAGCCATTCAAATTCGATTCAATGCCTTCATCATCTAATATAACATTCAAATTGTTTCTTACCAACGATCCGCTTAATGTAAAGGTATGGGTAGAAAATACACTTTGTTTTTTTTGAATTACCTGAGAGGTGCTGAGCAAGTACCCAAAACTCTTTTCATCCTGAATTTTATAATGATCTACTATTGCATCGGCCTCCACCACTATTTCCGTTAAGGAGTTATTAAATACTTTAGCTGTTGAATCTATTATTTCGTAGGATTCAATAATTTTAGCCTGTGCATTTGCATCAACAATAATTAAATTCCGTGGATTAATAATTGAGTTTTGATCTTGTTTTGATATGTGAATGATATGAATCGGATTTGCGATCGCAAGATTTTTTTTAACATGGATAAAAACGCCATCTTTAGCCATTGCTGTATTTAATGCAATAAATGCATCGGTATTTATATCTGCATATTGCGCGTAATGTTTTTCAAAAATTTGGGGATATTTTTTGTATGCTTCGGATAAACTACAAATTGTTAAACCCTCTGGAAGATTAGTTAATGTTGATAAATCCGTATTAAAAACCCCATTCTCAACCACTATAGTAAAAGCGTCTTTTAAAATCCTAAGGGGTTCAATTTGTTTGCTTGCAAGGGTTTTATTGTTTTTTAAGGTATACTCCCCTTTTAAATGCAAATCAATATTCAAATATTTATATTCTTCCTGTTTGCGGTTGGGGATACCCTGCCCGTAAAAACTTTTCATTGCTTGTTCGCGCAAAAAAATATTTCCAAATAATGAATTTTTTGTAGATTCAAATTCGGAAATTAGCAGGTCTTCTAATTTGCCAGTAGTGGATACCTTTGTTTTAATATTTTCGATTATTATTGCCGTCATATAAATTTCATTTTTTTCTTTATCAGCTAATCAGTCGCTCCTTCTGTTTTATTATGTTAAGAGGGGATTTTAATAAAATCGTAGCCTCTCTCTTCCAATTCTAAAGCCAATTCTTTAGGACCAGATTTTACAATTTGCCCATCGTATAATATGTGCACCACGTCGGGAATGATATAGTCAAGTAAGCGCTGGTAATGGGTAATTATAATTGTTGCATTGTCTTTTGATTTTAATTTATTTACACCATTTGCTACTACACGCAAGGCGTCAATATCAAGCCCGCTATCAGTTTCATCAAGTATTGCAAGCTTTGGTTCAAGCATTGCCATTTGAAATATTTCGTTGCGTTTTTTTTCCCCTCCGCTAAAACCTTCATTAACAGAGCGGTTTGCAAGTTTTACATCCAACTCTACTAATTTTTGTTTTTCTTTCAGCATTGCTAAAAAATCTTTCGCCTCCATTTGCTCTAATCCTTTGTATGCACGAATTTCATTGATGGCAGTTTTTAAAAAATTAACATTGCTAACTCCAGGAATCTCTATTGGGTACTGAAAGGCAAGAAAAACGCCCTCCCTGGCCCTATCTTCGGGAGACAAGTCCAGCAAATTTTTACCATTAAAAATCACTTCACCTTCCGTAACTTCGTAATCTGGTCTTCCTGCAAGTACTGCTGATAATGTACTTTTACCGGAACCATTAGGTCCCATAATAGCATGCACCTCTCCTGCTTTTACTTCTAAATTTATTCCTTTCAGAATTTCTTTTCCTCCTATGGAGGCGTGTAAATTTTTAATAATTAACATGGTTTATATCTTTAAAATTATTTTTTTTAATTTTAATCTTAGTGAAGTTTTCGAAATAACTCCCGCAAATTAAATGGTTCACAAGCTGTGCGTTTTTCTTTTGTCTTGATACAAAAGAAACAAAAAATTAAGAACAAACGATTCCTCCCCACCTGCAACACTGAATAGCGTTTGTTCATTTCCCACGCGCGTTTTCATAAAGATGTTTTTTGCAAAAAAATGAAACCATTTCTTTTTATTAATATATCTGTTTTGTCGAAATTATTTTGAAAGCTTCACTTAGCCTAAAATAATTTTTGTCATCATTATTTTGTTCTCAATATTTTTCCATTTTCAATGAATGTGCTGGCATCATAAATTAACCAACACTTCCTTCCAAACTTACTGCCAAAAGCTTTTGCGCCTCTACGGCAAATTCCATTGGTAGTTTGTTTAATACTTCTTTGCAATACCCGTTCACTATTAATCCTATAGCCTTTTCATTATCAATGCCTCTTTGCTTACAATAAAACAACTGATCTTCGCCAATTTTTGAAGTAGTTGCTTCGTGTTCCACAATAGCTGTTTTGTCTTTTATTTCAATGTATGGAAATGTATGCGCCCCGCACTTGTCTCCCATCAATAAACTGTCGCACTGCGAAAAATTGCGTGCATTGGAAGCGCCTTTTGCAATGCGCACCAAACCCCTATAGCTGTTATTGCTATAGCCAGCAGAAATTCCTTTTGATATAATTGTACTTCTTGTATTTTTTCCAAGGTGCATCATTTTAGTGCCAGTATCTGCTTGCTGGTAATTATTGGTAACAGCTACCGAATAAAACTCTCCAACGGAATTGTCTCCTTTTAAAATTACAGAGGGGTATTTCCAAGTAATGGCAGAGCCTGTTTCTACTTGTGTCCAGGATATCTTTGAATTATCTCCTAGGCAAATACCTCTTTTAGTTACGAAATTAAATATACCTCCAAGGCCATTTTTATCTCCCGGATACCAATTTTGAACGGTGCTATATTTTATTTCTGCGCCTTTGTGTGCCGCAAGCTCCACTACTGCTGCATGTAGTTGATTCTCGTCACGCATTGGTGCGGTACAGCCCTCAAGGTAGCTAACATAAGAGTCTTCGTCAGCAATAATTAAGGTTCTCTCAAATTGCCCTGTTCCAGCAGAATTAATTCTAAAATAAGTGGAAAGCTCCATGGGGCAGCGAACCCCTTTTGGGATATAACAGAATGAACCATCGGTAAAAACGGCAGCATTAAGTGCAGCATAATAATTGTCGGTAAAGGGAACAACAGTACCCATGTATTTCTTTATCAATTCGGGGTGCTCCTGAACAGCTTCTCCAAAAGAACAAAAAATAATTCCTTTTTCTGATAATACCTCTTTGAATGTTGTTTTAACAGATACGCTGTCCATAATAATATCCACAGCCACTCTACTTTCTACGCCAGACAATCTTTTTTGCTCTTCAATGGAAATACCCAACTTTTCAAAAGTCTTTAATAATTCGGGGTCAACCTCGTCTAAGCTGTTCAATACTTTTTTGGGCTTGGGTGCCGAATAGTATATAATGTCTTGGAAGTTGGGTTTATTATACGAAACATGTGCCCAAGAGGGTTCTTCCAAAGTCAACCAATAGCGCAAAGCTTTAAGTCGATTTTCCAACATCCATTCGGGTTCATTTTTCTTTTTGGAAATAAAGCGAATAATGTCTTCATTTAATCCCTTCGGAGCATTATCGGCTTCTATGTCAGTAACAAAACCGTACTTGTATTCCTCGTTGATTTTTTCTTCTAAAATTTCGTTTGCCATTTCTTCTGTATTGGAAAGTTTAAAGTTCGAAAGTTTAAAGTTTATTATAACGCTCTTCAGAACTTGGAACCTTATGCTCCTTATAAATTATTCAGTTTTTGAAAAAATCAATAATATTTTCTTCAAAAACATCCATTATTTCAATTTTAAAACTAGCGCGAACTTCGGCTGCTACTGATGCTTTTGCAATGGATAAAAACTGATTGAATTCTTTATTGCCATTTGTTTCAACCCTTTCAGCAATATTTGTCAAAACCGAAACGCTTGCTATTCTTATTTGATCTCTTACTCCAAAATCCTTTAAAAAGGAGCCATTGTTTGATAATTTATAAATTTAAAGATTCACCAGCCGAGCCTTTTGCCAAACCTTTAAATCCTCAAATTTTTATATGGTACTCATAACTTTCAAACTTTAAACTTTACAACTTTTAACTACAATTATACCCCAAATGATTCGCCACAACCACAAGTTCTGCTGGCGTTCGGATTATTAAAAACAAAACCTTTGCCATTCAAACCGCCAATATAATCCAGTTCAGTCCCAATTAAATAAAGGAAACTTTTTTTATCCACCGCAATCTTTATTCCTTTGTCTTCAAAAATTTGATCACCTTCTTTTATAAGGTTATCAAATTCTAGCTTATACGAAAGCCCTGAGCAACCTCCACCATCCACCCCAACACGAATAAACGTATCTGTTGGCCTGTTTTCATTTTTTATCAAAGTCAAGGCATGCGATTTTGCGTTTTCTGATACCGTTATCATAATGTTAAATGTTATTTATCAATTTTAAAATTCCCTCTTCCTTATTTAGAACAAATCTAAAGAAAAGACAAAAGTACCTAATAAATTGTGTTTTAACAAATAAATTCATATGATTTACGACAGATAAATATATATTTATAGCGATGAATTAATTAGACTTAAGCAAAATTTGTTTCAGTTTTAATAAATAGTATACTTTTGCCGAATATATTTTTTAAAAACAGGGATAAATTTCATGACGGACCTTAATAAGCAAAACACCCTTTATTTCCCTAATTTAGATGGCTTAAGATTTATTGCTTTTTTATTAGTTTTTGTTAATCACCTAGTTGCCTGCTTGGGTCATAAAACAACCAACCCCATTGTTAATAAAATTAAAAGTGATTATTTATTGAATGGAGACCTAGGAGTTAATTTCTTTTTTGTTTTGAGCGGATTTTTAATAACTTATTTATTACTTAAAGAAAAAGAAAAATACACTACAATAAACATACGTTCTTTTTATTTAAGGAGGGTGTTGAGGATTTGGCCTTTGTATTTTTTAGTTCTCGGCATCTGCTTTTTACTAATCCCCTTTTTTACAACAGCCTTGCCAGCGGGTTTTCCAATATCTAATTCTACTACCATTCTGGATAAAAATTTATATGTTTTTTTTCTTGGGAATTTCGATTATGTGAAAAATGGAATTAGCAACGCTATTGTTGGCGTTCTTTGGTCGGTATCTATTGAAGAGCAGTTTTATCTTTTTTGGCCTTTATTATTAACGATTTTCCCACGAAAGCATTTAGCGAAATTATTTATAGGTTTAATTATTTTTTCGGTTTATTTCCGATTATATGGCGGTAGTGGAAAAACGCTGAATTTGATGCAGCATTACCATACTTTTTCTTGCTTGTCGGACTTAGCTACCGGAGCTTTGTTTGCGCAGCTTTGTTGCTCCGAAAAGTTCTTGCTGTTTTTTCGTAAACTAAACCCTTTTGTAATCGTTTTTGTTTATACCATAGGCATAGCATTAATAGTTTTTCGGATGGACTTTTTTCGTTTAGAATTTACTCAAAACGAATATTTAAAACATATTAATTTTCATGGTAACGGTATTAAGCCTCGCCCTCATCAATATTGGCGATCATTTATGCCCCTTGTATATTCTTTGTTTTTTGCTTTTGTAATGATGGAGCAAATATTTTCAGAACGTTCTTTCTTTAAAATAGGGAAAATTAAATTGTTCACTTATTTAGGTAAAATAAGTTATGGCTTATATTGTTTTCACATGATAGCATTGTTCGTTGTAGTTTATATTCTTATGAAACTGGGGTATAATATAACAACACCAGATAAAAAAATTATATTAATTGAAGCTTTTGCCGCCTTTGGATTAACAATTTTATTTTCCGTACTTAGCTTTAATTATTTCGAAAAGAAATTTTTATCCTTTAAAGAAAAAATTGCAATAAATTTTGTTCAAAAAGGGACAAAGAAAAAGTAAATTTCAAAAAACAAGAAATGTTTTATTATAAAAACTGGGCCATTGTAGTTCCTATGGCTAATGAGGAAGATGATTTTGCACCATTCGTTAAAATGCTCAATTTTGTTATTGACGAGCTTAATCAAGGGCGCGTTTATTTTATAGTTGACAAGGCCTCTAACGATAAAACTTTGGAGCTTTGTCAAAGTTTATCTTCCAAGGATAGTCGTTATGTAACAATATGGGCGCCAGAAAACAGAAACGTTGTAGATGCTTATGTTAGGGGTTTAAAAGAAGCTTATGATGCAGGTCACGATTTAATTATTGAGATGGATGCAGGACTTTCTCATGATCCAAGAGCAATACCTATGTTTTTGCGTGTACTAAACGAAGGCAATGAGTGTGCTTTTGGTAGTCGATTTATAAATGGTGGCTCAATGGGCGACTCTCCTTTTAAACGAAGGATGCTTTCAAAAGTAGGAACAGTTTTAGCAAATGTATTATTAGGCACTAAATTATACGACATGACATCTGGATACCAAGGTTTCCATAGGGATGTAGTTAAAAATATTATTGCCCATAACTTTAAATCAAAGGCTCATTTTTATCAAACCGAATTAAGGTACCTCTTGCGTAATCGCAGGATTTTTGAGGTACCCATTCATTATCAGGCACCATCGCCAAGGGTTTCAAAAAATGCAATAAAAAATGCGTATCAAAGTTTATTTTATTATTTTGCATTAAGAATAAAAGGTAAAAGGCCAACACTTTAATTTTTGTGCTGTTGTGCTTTCAACTTTCAACTTTCAACTTTTAACTTTTAACTTTTTATAGAATATGTCAAAATCCCTTGTCATAACTTCAATAGCCAATGACAGCAACCCTGTTCTAAAATTATTTGCTGCCGAATGTAAAAAACGAAATCTTAATTTTATTATTATTGGCGACACTAAATCGCCCAGTACATTTAATTTGGATGGTTCCGACTTTTGGAGTGTTGATAGGCAAATGACCCTCACCTTCGAACTAGCGAAAATAACCCCCACAAAACATTATTCCAGAAAAAATTTGGGTTATCTATTAGCAATTAAAGCTGGAGCAACAGAATTAGTGGAGACCGACGATGATAACTTCCCTCGCGAAGCGTTTTGGAATACAAAGCAGCGGGAAGTGAATGGTTATGTGTTTGAAAATGCAGGCTGGGTAAATGTTTACGCGTATTTTACTGAAAACAAAATTTGGCCGCGAGGCTTTCCGCTTGAAGAGTTACAGAAAAAACAGCTCGAAATTAAATCCTTAAATCAAAGCATTGTTAATTGTCCTATTCAGCAAGGATTGGCAGATGAAAACCCTGATGTAGATGCTGTTTACCGATTAACCTACCCCCTGCCTATTAACTTTGAAATAAAGACGCAACTAGCACTTGGCAAAAATGCCTGGAGCCCTTTCAATAGCCAAAATACGCATTGGTTTAAAGAGTCGTTTGCCCTTTTGTATCTTCCTTCTTATTGCAGCTTCAGAATGACAGATATATGGCGAAGCTACGTTGCACAGCGCATTGCGTGGGAGTGTGGTTGGAGCATATTGTTTCACGAACCTACTGTTTGGCAACAACGCAACGAACATAATTTAATGAAAGATTTTGAAGATGAAATTCCTGGGTACACCTTCAACCGCTCTATTTGTAATGAATTGCAAAATCTTACATTAAAATCAGGGCAAGAAAATATTTACGAAAATATGATTTGCTGTTATCAAAAACTAATTGATATAAATGTTATCGGGAAAGAGGAAATGCTACTTTTGCTTGCATGGATAAACGATATTAAAAAGATATTATAACTATTAAGTTGAATATCATAAAAAAAATGCTTTTAAAAACAAATACATATAATGTTAGAAAACACAGGACGTACCGAATTAAGTAGCTTAGGAGAGTTCGGTTTAATAAAGCACCTTACGCAATTTATCGAAATAAAAAATGAAAGTACCATTAAAGGTGTTGGTGACGATGCAGCAGTTATAGATAATAAAGGGAAACAAATAGTTGTATCTACCGATATGCTTGTGGAGGGAGTGCATTTCGACTTAGCTTACATGCCTCTTAAACATTTGGGTTATAAAGCGGTTTCGGTAAATGTGTCTGATATATACGCCATGAACGCTACCCCAAAACAAATTACAATTTCATTTGCTGTGTCAAACCGTTTTTCGGTTGAAGCGATGGAAGAGCTTTATTCAGGAATGATGCTGGCCTGTGAAAAATATAAGGTTGATATTGTTGGAGGAGATACTACCACATCTAAATCGGGATTGGTGATTAGCATTACCGCTATTGGCGAAGCAACCAAAGAAGAGTTAATTTATCGGGATGGGGCTAAAGAGGGAGATTTACTTTGTGTAAGTGGCGATTTGGGTGCTGCTTATGTTGGCCTTCAGCTTTTAGAACGAGAGAAAAAAATATTTATTGAAAGCCCCGATGTGCAGCCCGATTTAGGGGGCTATGATTATATTTTGGAGAGGCAATTAAAACCCGATGCCCGTAAGGATATCCCTCCTTTGTTGAAAATGTTGAAGGTTAAGCCTACCGCTATGATAGATATTTCTGACGGCCTAGCATCTGAAATACTTCATTTGTGCTCCCAGTCCGAAACAGGATGTAATTTATACGAAGACAAAATACCTATCGACCCCTCCACCTACAACATGGCGCGTGAATTTAATTTAGACCCAACTGTTTGTGCATTAAGTGGTGGCGAAGATTATGAGCTGCTTTTCACTATTGACCAGTCCGACTTCCCCAAAATAAAGGCCAACCCAGATATTTCTGTTATTGGACACATGACAAGTAGAAAAGAGGGCAGAAATCTTATCACAAAAGGGGGCAGCTCTCATCCCCTTATTGCACAAGGCTGGGACTCATTAATAAAAGAATAAAAACGCTTTTATAAAATAAGAATATGTTTGACAATATTAATGCAATTTGAAATATCTATAAATAGGCATCCGTATAAATAATTTTAAAAGAAGAATTAATTTAAAATTGACATGAAACAATATCATAATTTAATGCAGCATGTTTTAGATAATGGGGCTGTAAAGTCCGACAGAACAGGAACAGGAACGCATAGTGTTTTTGGGCATCAGATGAGATTTAATTTACAAGAGGGCTTTCCGCTGCTAACTACAAAAAAACTGCATTTAAAATCCATTCTTCACGAATTACTCTGGTTTTTAAAAGGCGAAACAAACATAAAGTATTTATTAGACAACGGTGTACACATATGGGACGAATGGGCTGATTCAGAAGGAAATCTTGGCCCTGTATATGGGTCGCAATGGCGCAGCTGGCCAACAGCCGACGGTAGGCATATCGATCAAATTACACAGGCTGTTAATCAAATAAAAAACAATCCTGATAGTCGTAGAATTATTGTAAGCGCATGGAATGTTGGTGAAATTGATAAAATGAAATTGCCTCCCTGCCATGCTTTTTTTCAGTTTTATGTGGCAGATGGAAAATTAAGTTGTCAGCTATATCAGCGCAGCGCCGATATATTTTTAGGGGTGCCATTCAATATTGCTTCCTATGCTCTTTTAACATTAATGATGGCGCAAGTTTGCAATTTAAAGCCAGGAGAATTTATTCACACCTTAGGCGATGCGCACTTATATTCCAATCATATGGAACAGGCTAAACTGCAGTTAGCAAGAGATTTTCGTAAGCTGCCGACTTTAAAAATTAATCCGGAAATTAATAACATCTTTGATTTTAAATTTTCCGATTTTGCATTGGAAGGTTATGATCCACACCCTCATATTAAAGCTGTTGTGGCTGTTTAAGCCTTTTAATTGTCAGGAATCAAGCTTAGTAAAGCTTTCAAAACAATTTCGACAAAAAATATATATTAATAAAAACAGATGATTTCATTTTTTTTGCAAAAATAATCCTTATATTTTGTAAATTAATTTCAGATTTCTACGCAATTAAAGAGGCCTGCGTATAAAAAAAACAATGATTAGCCAATGAATCTTTCCATAATAGTAGCTGTTGCCGAAAAAAATGTAATAGGAAAAGACAATGCCCTTGTTTGGCACCTCCCTGCCGATATGAAGTATTTTAAAGAAACTACTTTAGGGCATTGTGTAATAATGGGGAGGAAGAATTACGAATCTATTCCTGAAAAATATCGCCCACTGCCCAATCGAATTAATATTATTATTAGCCGTCAAAAAAATTATCATGCTCCAGGAGCAATTGTCGTGGCTTCAATTGAAGAGGCTGTCGAAATGGCTAAAAAAACGGGAGAAAAGGAGTGTTTTATTATTGGAGGGGCCCAAATTTTTAAGCAGAGCATGCATTTGGTAAGTAAATTATACATAACAAAAATATACCACAGTTTTGATGGCGACGTTTTCTTTCCTGATTTTAATACAATTGAATGGAAAGAAATATCACAAATAAAGGGTTTGGTAGATGAAAAAAATAAATTTATGCACGATTTTTTTCTTTATGAAAAAAATATTTAAACAGCCATAATTTTTTATTTGTCGCAAGGTCTTTTTTAAGGTTTTGATTAATATAAAAAATTATTTATACCCTAAAAAAATGAAATTAAAGGAAATAACAGATTGCCTAGAGTCAATTGCGCCCCTTTCATACCAAGAGGCTTATGATAATGCTGGGCTAATATGCGGCAGCTACGACATGGATATTACTGCCGCCCTAATTTGTTTGGATAGCACCGAAGCTGTTATAGAAGAGGCTATTACAAAAGGTTGCAACCTCATTATTGCCCACCACCCGATAGTTTTTTCGGGATTAAAAAAGATAAACGGGAAAAATTATGTGGAACGCGTCATTATTAAAGCCATTAAAAACAATATTGCAATTTATGCCTGTCATACTAATTTGGATAATATGCAAAATGGTGTTAATGAGGTTATTGCTAAGAAGTTGGGCTTGATAGATTGTTGTGTGTTGGCGCCACAAAAAAACACATTGAAAAAGTTGGTTACCTTTTGTCCCGAAAAAAATGCAGATGTTCTTCGAAACGCCTTATTTGAGGCAGGCGCAGGGAAAATTTCTAATTATGATGAGTGTAGTTTTAACACTTCCGGAATAGGCTCTTTTCGTGCCGGGGAGGGCACAAAGCCTTTTATAGGCGAACAAGGAAAACGGCACATGGAAAATGAAGTAAGGATAGAAACTATTTACCCTCAGCATTTGGAATCGAAATTGCTGAATGCCTTATTTAGGGCTCACCCATATGAAGAAGTGGCTTATGACCTAATACCAATAACAAATATTAATAAAGGAATTGGAGCTGGATTGATAGGCAATTTGCCTTCCGAAACACCTGAAATGGACTTTTTGCTTCATTTAAAAAAAACGATGAAGGCCGACAGCGTTCGTTATACGGCACTTCTCAACAAAAAAATTAAAAAAGTTGCAGTTTGTGGGGGATCAGGTAGTTTTTTGCTTGCAGATGCTATTAAAGCTGGGGCAGAGGTGTTTGTTACGGCAGACTTTAAATATCACCAGTTTTTTGATGCAGAAAACGCCCTCGTTATCGCCGACATTGGTCATTATGAGTCTGAACAGTACACTGTAGATTTAATTTATTCTATTTTAAAGAAAAAATTCAGTACATTTGTTCTCCAAATTTCAAATATTAATACAAATCCAATTAAATATTTATAAAAATGTCAAAAACTAACGAAATTTCAGTAGAGGAAAAATTAAAAGCTCTATTTGAATTGCAGCTTATCGATTCAAAGATTGATAAAATCAGAACAGTAAGAGGGGAATTACCTTTGGAAGTTAGAGATCTAGAAGATTTTGTTGCAGGTTTAGAAACTAGAATTGGCCATTTTGCTGATGAACTAAAAGGCTTGGAAGACTCTATTACAGAAAAGAAAAATATTATAAAAGAGGCACAAGCGCTAATAAAAAAATACGAAACACAACAGGATAAAGTGCGCAATAACCGGGAGTACGATTCTTTAACCAAAGAAGCGGAATTTCAAAATTTGGAGATTCAGTTAGCAGAAAAGCGCATTAAGGAGTATAAAGCAAATATTAATTCGAAGAAAGAGATTGCAGAGAAGTCGGAAGAAGAATTAACAAGCCGTAAAAAAGATTTAAAAATAAAAAGAAAAGAATTAGAAGAAATAGTTTCTGAAACAGAGAAAGAAGAAGCCTCTTTATTAAAGAAATCTAAAAATTCTGAAAGTATTATTGACGACCGCCTATTAAATGCATATAAACGCATTCGTTCTAATGTAATGAATGGGCTTGGTGTTGTTACTGTAGAGAGAGATGCTTGTGGAGGCTGTTTTAATAAAACTCCTCCTCAAAGGCAATTGGATATCCGCATGCATAAAAAAATTATTGTATGCGAGCATTGTGGCAGAATACTTGTGGATGCCGAAATTTTATCAGGGAAGTCTGTAAAAGCATAATCAAGTTATTCGCTTGGTATTTTAAATCCCCAAGAAATAAGCTTAATCTAATTACATTAGCAGAGGTTGATTTTTCAATCTCTGCTTTTTTTTTAGTTCTTGATAATAATTTATAAAGGATATCTAATAGAATTTTTCTAGAAAATATAAAAAAACTTCACCTTCCAATAAAGAGTTTTAAAGTTTTTTTTATCCTTTTGAAAAGCTGTGGTAAACAGATGGAGCAAAATACCATTTAAGTTTTTAATTCATGGTATGAATTATACCAAAATGAATTATACATTATTTCAAAAATCGCCCTCAAACAAATATTTAAAAGCGCATGTGCTTTTTATTTCTATTGGTGTTATTGAATTAGCCAATTTGCATAAGTATATAACCAAGTCATCCAATATTTTAAATAATCTATTAGTAAAATCTATTTTAAATTTCGCCCAATTTTTTTCAGCCGGATTTAGCTCAGGGGAATAAGGTGGTAAAAAAATAATGATAATGTTTTTAGGTATTTTTAAATATTTGGCTCTGTGAAAATCCCCCTTGTCTGCAACTATCAAAATTAATTCTTCAATTCTGGAGCTGAAAAAGCACCTAAAAAAATCTGAAAATTAGCTGAATTACAATGTGGCATTTGCAGGAAAAAACTTTCCCGTTTATTGGCGACAAGGCATCAAATAGATATAGCGACTGAAATACTTGTTGGGGTGGACAAATAGGCTTAACCCCTTTTGCTGCTAGTGCTTTACAGTTATTTGTAAACAATCCGAATCTGATTTCATCTTGAAAACATAGATTTATTTTTTTGTGTTTATCCCCTTTATTTTTAATAGTTTCTTTGCAGATTTGACCTAAGTTTTTTTTAAGGGCTAATAGCTTCTTCGTCTTTTTTACTATGACTTTTTCTTGCAACTTTTACTTTTGAACCAAAATTGTTGACACTATATTTTAATAAAGTATTGTATTTTATTTGCTTTTAAAATTCGTTCTCAATCCAATCTAACAATACAACATAACCTCGTGGTTCGTTTTTAGTATCTTTTAGCTTTTTCTCAATCAATGCTAGTTCGTCTTTTGTAAATACGGAAGGTCTAAATCCATTTTTATTATTCATAAGCAGGGCCTCTATGCCTTTTTTAAAGTATAGCATACGCCAAGTTTGCAAACTGTTAGGATCAACTCCAATAAGCGACGCGAGTGCAATTTTTGAAATTCCGGTTGCCTCATTTTTTTATTTTCAATGAGAGTTCTTATAAGAGGAGCAATTAAGGATGAGGCCTTTTTTAAAAGGGTTTTAAGTATTACTGTATTTTGTCTATTTATACCAATAATTTATTACATTTGATTGTTCATGTAAAATATTTAAAAAGTTTTGAAAACAAAACCACATAACTTTCCTGAGCCAAATCGAAGGGCGAGTAAGAACATTTTTCAAGTAGTTTTTTTAATAACCATATTGTTTTTCTACTCCTCCTGCTCAAACAACGCCGAAAAAACTACGGAGCAAGCAGTACAGGAAAACCAAAAACCTGAAACAGTAAAACAAGACACCGTTTCTCCTCCCCGAATAACTGTTTTAGACACCCTTGCTGACACTAATAAGCCAAAACAATTTTTTTTAGAAAAAACTCCCAAACCGCAAACTACAAACATTTCCAAAGTTGCCGGAACGTCATACACCATGCAAGCCAAGAGCGGACCTAAAAAAATTGAACTCTCTCCGCCAAACATTAATCGGTTTGCCGTTTTAAAAAACGAAAAAGGCGAAGTAATAAAAGACAAAGACGGTAGCTCCTTTATTTTAGGCGAAGCAGGAGGCTACTCCAACTTCAGCAATTACACCACCGACAAAGGGCTTGCCCTTGATGCCATTCATTGCGGTTTCAGAGATAAAACTGGAAATCTTTGGTTCGGAACCATTGGCGGAGGAGTAAGCCGTTATGACGGGAAATCCTTTACGAATTTTACCACCGCGCAGGGACTGGGAAATAACATCGTAAAGAGCATCACGGAAGATAAAACTGGAAATCTTTGGTTCGGCACATATGGCGGAGGAGTAAGCCGTTATGACGGAAAATCCTTTACTAATTTTACCACCGCGCAAGGTCTCGCAAATAACAATATATATAGCATCACGGAAGATAAAGCGGGAAATCTTTGGTTCGGCACTGATGGCGGAGGAGTATGCCGTTATGACGGGAACCGAGTTGAGGCAATTGAAGCTTCTTTGCAAAGGGGGGAAATTACACCTCAGCGAACACTACAAGACCTAAAAAAAATTAATGGCAAACTTGTTAAATCCTTTACGAATTTCACTACCGCGCAGGGTCTAGCAAATAACACCGTTTATAGCATCACGGAAGATAAAATTGGGAATCTTTGGTTCGGCACTATTGGCGGAGGAGTAAGCCGCTATGACGGAAACCGAGTTGAGGCAATTGAAGCTTCCTTGCAAAGAGGTGAAATTATTCCTCAAGGTACACAACAAGACCTAAAAAAAATTAATGGAAAATTTGTTAAATCCTTTACGAATTTTACCACCGCGCAAGGACTGGCAAATAATAGAGTTTTTAGCATCACGGAAGATAAAATGGGAAATCTTTGGTTCGGCACTAAAGGCGGAGGAGTGAGTCGTTATAATCCTTCAGCTAAGGTTAAGACAGGGTCTGAATTCTTTACAAATTATACCACCGCGAATGGATTGGCAAATAACTCCGTACGGTGCATCACGGAAGACAAAACGGGAAATCTTTGGTTCGGCTCACAGGGCGGAGGAGTAAGCCGTTATGACGGGAACAGAGTTGAGGTAATTGAAGCTTCCTTGCAAAGAGGTGAAATTATGCCTCAAGGAACAGAACAAGACCTTAAAAAAATCAATGGAAAACTTGTTAAATCCTTTACAAATTTTACCACCGCACAGGGACTGGTAAATAACAACGTTTTGAGCATCACGGAAGATAAAACAGGAAATCTTTGGTTCGGCACTTATGGCGGAGGAGTGAGCTGTTATGAGGGCAAATCTTTTACGAATTATACCACCGCGCAGGGACTGGCAAATAACATCGTTTGGAGCATCACGGAAGACGGCCATCAGTTGGGAACTGATGGAGCGAGAATGAGCGAGGGCGGAAATCTTTGGTTCGGCACTGATGGCGGAGGAGTATGCCGTTATGACGGACGGCAGTCCTCCGGTGGAGGAATGAGCGGGACTGTGGGGAAGTTTACGATTTTTACCGCCGCGCATGGCCTGGCAAATAACACCGTAAGGAGCATCACGGAAGATAGAACGGGAAATCTTTGGTTCGGCACTGATGGCGGAGGAGTAAGCCGTTATGACGGGAACCGAGTTGAGGCAATTGAAGCTTCCTTAAAAAGAGGTGAAATTATACCTCAAGGAACACAACAAGGCCTAAAAAAAATCAATGGAAAACTTGTTAAATCCTTTACGAATTTTACAACCGCGCAGGGACTGGCAAATAACGCCGTTTGGAGCATCACGGAAGATAAAACGGGATATCTTTGGTTCGGCACTTATGGCGGAGGAGTAAGCCGTTATGACGGGAACCGAGTGGAGGCAATTGAAGCTTCCTTATTAAGAGGTGAAATTATGCCTCAAGGAACACAACAAGGCCTAAAAAAAATCAATGGAAAACTTGTTAAATCCTTTACGAATTTTACCACCGTGCAGGGACTTGCAAATAACAACGTTTGGAGCATCACGGAAGATAAAACGGGAAATCTTTGGTTCGGCACTTATGGCGGAGGAGTAAGCCGTTATGACGGGAGCCGAGCAAATCATCCATGCAATAAAAATACTTGTAAACATGATTTGCTAATACCGCAAGACCTTAAAGAACATAATAAAGAACTTGCTAAATCCTTTACGAATTTTACCACCGCGCAGGGCCTCCCTGATAATGTGGTAACCCAAGTGGTAATAACCAAAGAACAGAACATAGCAATAGGAACAAACTTAGGCCTGGGGGTAATTACGGGTTTCAAACCCAACTTTTCCAAAGTTTCAAACTTTGGAAAAGTTATTTCGGCTCAAAATTCCCTTTCAAACCAAGAGTTGAAAAACTATACTCCTATTATTGAAATATATAATAGCAATACCGGCTACCCAGTAAAGGATGTAAATACAGGGCAGAATTGTATGTTTATGGATAGCAAAGGAATTATTTGGGC
>CAMBDK010000065.1 GCA_945865315.1 Chitinophaga pinensis
GTAACAAAAACTTCTGATGTTTCAGCAGCATTTACAGTAAGTCCAATAACAGGGCAAACACCATTAACAGTAAATTTTACAAATAATAGTATCAATGCAACAAATTATTTATGGGATTTTGGGACAATAGATACCTCTACCCAGGTTAACCCAGTTTATTCGGTGTTGCCAACAGGGACATTTACAATATGTTTGATAGCTTATAATGCTTTTGCTTGTGCCGATACAGCTTGTTCGGATGTTGAAGTAGATCTCAATTCCTTGTTTATTATACCAAATGTTTTCACTCCCAATGATGATAAAATAAATGATTTGTTCCAAGTTAATGCGGTAGGATTAAAAACGCTGAATGCCGAAATTTTTAACCGTTGGGGAGAAAAAATAGCGGAATGGCATACCATTGATGGAGGCTGGGATGGACGCACAGCGAGTGGTATAGCTGCTGGCAGCGGCACTTATTTTTACATAATAGATGCATCGGGAAAAGATGGAAAAAAATATTTTGAGAAAGGTACCTTTTTACTAATCCGAAATAGCAAGTCAAATTAACTAGATTATCAATCTTAATAATGAGATTGTGAATGATATAACCTTAAGAATATCAATAATTCATCGTTAATTGCATTATTAATACTAGTTTTACCCACATTTTTGAAAATGCACACATTTTCATCTGTAAAGCAATACAAATCATAAAAAATAATTATTTCAATATGCTTTTTTCAATTTTTGAAAATTTCGATTATTACAATTGGATATTATTGCCACTTATAATATTTTTTTCACGGGTATGTGATGTAAGTTTAGGAACATTGCGTCATGTATTTATTTCAAAAGGATACAGGCAAATAGTACCAATTTTAGGTTTTTTTGAAGTGTTGATTTGGATTATAGTAGTTGGTCAAATAATGAAAAATTTAAATAACATTGCCTGCTATTTTGCATTTTCAGGGGGATTTGCTGCAGGAACGTATGTAGGTTTGTATATAGAGGAGCGTTTAGCTTTAGGCTTGCAAGTAATCAGGATCATTACAAATCAAAACTGCGATAAATTATTGGAAAGTCTCAAATTAGAAAATCATGGCATAACGGTATTGGATGGTCAAGGAGCGATAGGACCAGTTAAAATGATATACACAATAATAAAACGTAAAAATGTTAACCAAGTAGCACTTCTTATACACGAGCACAATCCTACTGCTTTTTATTCAATAGAGGATATAAAAGACACCAGTCAAGGAGTATTCAATAAAAAACCGGTTGGTGGTTATGCTATTATAAAGAGAATGTTCCCAATACGAAAGGGGAAATGAGGATAATGAATTCAATTAAATATTCAGGAAAACATTTGTAGTTAAAAATTACTAAGATTTTTAGCGCTTCCAATATTTAAAAAGCCAATCTATCAATGATCTTCAATAAGGTAAATCCAAGAAAATTAGGAACAAAAACCATCAAAATCATAATTAACATTTTCTCATCAACAATTTTATTAGTTTTGTGTATTCCAAACTTTATTGTATGAGTAAATTATCCGACAGAATAATTAATTTAGCAGAATCACAAACGCTTGCAATGGCTAAAAAGAGCAGAGAATTGCAGGCATTGGGTAAAGATATTATCAGCCTAAGTATTGGCGAGCCTGATTTTGATACTCCTCAGTTTATTAAAGATGCAGCAAAGCTTGCCATCGATAATAATATTACCCGCTACACGCCAGTAGCAGGTATTCAAGAATTGCGCAAAGCTATTTCTGAAAAATTTAAACGGGATAATAATTTAAATTATACGGCAGAGCAAATTGTAGTTTCAACAGGAGCAAAGCAATCTATTGCTAATATTATATTGAGTTTGGTAAATCCTGGCGAGGAAGTTATTGTTCCTATTCCATATTGGGTAAGTTATATTGAAACAATAAAGTTAGCCGAAGGAATTGCTATAACCATCCCCACAGATGTAGCTTCCGATTTTAAAATTACTCCGGAGCAGCTTCAAAAAGCAATCACTCCAAAAACAAAAATGATAGTATTTAGCACCCCTTGTAACCCAAGCGGATCGGTGTATAATAAAGAGGAGTTACATGCCCTGGCAGAAATAATTATTCAGTACCCAGACTTATATGTTCTTTCAGACGAAATTTATGAATATATAAACTTTAAAGGCAAACACGAAAGTATAGCACAGTTTAACTTTATTTACGAGCGTGTAATCACTGTAAATGGTGTATCGAAAGGATTTGCGATGACAGGCTGGCGAATTGGATACATTGGTGCCCCACTATGGATATCACAAGCTTGTGAAAAAATGCAAGGACAATTTACTTCGGGAGCTTCCTCTATTTCTCAGATGGCCGCTTTGGAGGCAATAAAAGCAAATCCTATTGTTACAATGACCATGCGCAATGCATTTAAAAAGCGGAGAGATCTGGTATTGAATTTATTAAAAGAAATACCTGGATTAAAGACTAATGTGCCTGATGGTGCCTTTTATATTTTCCCGGATATCTCGTATTATTTTGGTAAATCCTATAAGAACTATTTAATAAATAATTCTAATGATTTGAGTATGTATCTATTGGAAGTAGGTAACATTGCTTTAGTTTCTGGGGATGCCTTTGGCGATGATAACTGTATTCGCTTTTCATATGCAACATCAGAGGAAAGGCTTATAGAATCTGTTAAAAGAGTAAAAACAGCCCTAGCGCTCCTAGGCACTTGATTTCTAAAAAAGAAAATGTATTTTCAACTTTGGCTTTATAGGCTAAGGATGAATATGGATGAGAAGCGGTAACGCATAAATTATAAATGAAAAAGGGAAAAGGGGAAATAGCAAAATCAAAGTTAAATAATTCAAAAAATATTTCTGAATTATTGCTAAATCCAACTGTAAACTTGGATGAGATATTTAAGAAATTTAATAAACTGAATGTTTTAATTATTGGAGATGTGATGATTGATTCCTATTTATGGGGCAATGTAAATCGTATTTCGCCTGAAGCGCCGGTGCCAATAGTTTCGGTAACAAAAAAAGAAAGTAGATTAGGCGGGGCCGCCAATGTGGCATTGAACATACAATCAATGGGAGCGAATCCTATATTATGTTCAGTAATAGGAAAGGATGATAGCAGCAAATTATTTTTTGAATTATTAAAAAAGCAAAATCTTTCAGCAGCAGGGATAATAAAGAGTAAAAATCGTATTACAACTGTAAAAACAAGAGTAATTGGTGTTAATCATCAGATGTTACGGGTAGATGATGAAATTGAAACCCCTATTGCTGAGGAAGAATTGATAGCATTATCGGCAATAATAGAAAAACTTATTGTTAGTAAAAAAGTAGATGTTGTTATTTTTGAAGATTATGATAAAGGCTGCATCACTGCTGAATTAATTAAAATAAGTATTGCCATTGCAAGGCAAAATAAAATCCCAATAGTAGTGGATCCTAAAAAGAAAAATTTTATGTCCTATCAGGGAGTAACTTTATTCAAGCCTAATTTAAAAGAACTTAAAGAGGGTTTGAAATTAGATTTCGACCATGGTAATATTAAAGAACTTGAAAAGGTAGCGGCTGCATTCATTAAAAAACAAAACATAGATACCTTATTAATAACCCTTTCAGAAAAAGGGATTTATACCCATAGCGAAAAAACTAAAAAAGTAATACCTGCCCATATTCGTAATGTTTCTGATGTTTCTGGAGCAGGAGATACTGTTATAAGTTTAGCTGCATTATGTTTAGCATTAAACCTCCCTCCTATTGTTACCGCTACACTTGCTAACCTTGCAGGCGGATTGGTATGTGAAAAGGTAGGGGTAGTTCCTATTGATAAGAACCAATTACTATCGGAAGCCTTAAAATTAAAGTTGTAATGAGTTTTTAGAATAAAACATATAAATAGAAAATTTATTAATTTAAGTATTGTCTATCTTTTAAAATGAATTTTTATGCAGAAGGTGGCGCAGACAGATTAATGCAGCTTATTTTCCATAATTATTTGATGTTGTTTTTTCTTTTTTTTATACGTAAACAAAACAATAAATTTATAGACATAGTAAAGGATTTAATTGATTTGTAAATTATTAATAGCGAACAAAAAAAGTATCAAAATATAAATATTATTTTCCATTACAAACAAATGACACATATTGTAACACCATATAAAAACGAAACAACAAGCAAAAAAGAGCAGGTTGCTAAAATGTTTGATAGTATAGCTCCTAAATATGATTTTTTAAATCAAATACTATCCTTTGGCATTCATAAGGGCTGGAGAAAGAAAGCAATTCAATTATTGCAATTACAAAAGCCTAAGACTATTTTAGATATTGCTACTGGGACAGCCGATTTTGCAATTGAAGGAATGAAACTAAATCCCGACAAGATTGTAGGAGTTGACATATCCGAAGGGATGTTATTTCTTGGTTGGGAAAAAATATTGAAATTAAATTTCCAAAATAAAATCGAATTAAAATTAGGGGATTCTGAAAATCTACCTTTTGCAGACAATAGCTTTGATGCCATAACGGTTGGTTTTGGAGTTCGTAATTTTGAAAATTTAGAAAAAGGAATACAAGAGATATATAGGGTATTAAACACAAATGGGATATTAGTTATCCTTGAATTTTCTAAGCCAGTTCATTTTCCTATAAAACAAGTATATAATTTATATTTTAGATACCTCACTCCATTTGTTGGGAAGTTATTTTCTAAGGATAGTTCGGCATACACCTATTTACCTGAGTCGGTGAATGCTTTTCCTGCTGGCGAAGCATTTTTAATAATATTAAGAAAAGCAGGATTTATAGAAACAAGTGCTATCCCACTTACATTTGGTATTGCATCCATTTATAATGCAAAAAAATAAGAAATACTAAATTTAAAAATTTCACGTTTAAAAAGAGCAAAATAAAAAATAATTTGAAATATTATTTAAAACATATATTAGCATTATTAATAGTTTTAATTACATTTATTGTTAAGGCCCAGGACCCTCATGAAAAAGGTAATTTAGAACAATATTATAATGAAACATTGCATTTTGGATTTACCATGGGGCTTAACCGCGCCGATTTTCTAATTCAGCCTGTTGTTCATTTTGAAAGGTTTGATACGCTTAAAACTATAATATCTAATCCTAAATCGGGTTTTAATTTAGGTATTGTAACTGATTTGAGATTACAAAAATATATTACCCTGCGTTTTATCCCTAGTCTATTATTTGCAGAACGTAATTTACAGTATTATTATGAAGGCTTCGATACCATTACGCGTACAAAAACCATTGAATCTACCTTTTTAAACTTCCCCATAAATTTTAAATTACGATCGAAAAGAGTTTATAATTTCGGGGCCTATTTACTTGCCGGAAGTGCCTATAGCATAGATCTTGCATCAAAACGGAAAGTGGTAAATAGTGTTAATCCAAAAGAGCAAATAGTAAAGTTGACAAGGGATGATTTTTCATATGAAATGGGGGTAGGATCTGAATTTTACTTTCAATATTTTAAATTTGCCATTGAAGCGAAACTAAGTATTGGTATAAAAAATATTTTAATAAATGATAATACCATTTTTTCAAATTCAATTGAAAAACTAAATTCCAAATTACTTTTAATTTCTATTACATTTGAGGGTTAGTATTTACCTTTGCACTATTCTTAATAATGAATTAGCGATAGGTTTTAACTTTAAAATCGTTAAATATGAAATGCGATGATGTAAATTTTTATATGCCCAAATTATCCAATTGTGGCTGATAGCTGAGTTACATTTATGAAAAAACAACTTAACCTTGTATTATCCCCCGAAAAAGCTTCTGATAGTGAAGTTCTTAAGCAAATTATTGCCATAGAATTAGGCGTACATTTATCTGAAATAACATTTATTCAAATACTAAAACGATCAATAGATGCACGATCGATGAATATTAAAGTAAATTTAAAAGTAGATGTTTATATTAATGAAATTATACCTTCCCCGAAATCATATAAAATAAATTATCCTGATGTATCCAATAAAAAACCTGTATTAATTATAGGAGCAGGGCCGGCAGGGTTATTTGCTGCATTACAATTAATTGAAAATGGTATTAAACCTATTATAATTGAACGGGGAAAGGATGTTAAAAGTCGCAGGCGGGACTTGGTATCCATACATAGGGCTCATTTAGTAAACTCTCATTCAAATTATTGTTTTGGTGAGGGCGGAGCAGGAACATTTTCCGATGGTAAGTTATATACGCGTTCAACCAAAAGAGGGGATATTAATAAAATACTAGAAACATTTGTTGCACATGGTGCTGATTCAAATATATTAATTGATGCACACCCGCATATCGGAACTAATAAGTTACCGAAAATTATTGAAGCCATGCGGCAAACTATAATTGATAGTGGAGGGGAAGTTCATTTTAATAATCATCTTATTGATTTTATTATAAAAAATAACAGCATACAAGGTATAATATGTAATCAATTAGAAACAGGTATAACAGTTGAATATATTGCAGATGCAGTTATACTTGCTACAGGCCATAGCGCCCGCGATATTTTTGAATTATTGCATTCAAAAAAAATATTAATTGAAGGGAAAACATTTGCTATGGGAGTTCGTGTGGAGCACCCGCAAGCATTAATTGACTCCTTACAATATCATTGTAATATAGCTGCTGTAGAGAAAAAGAGGGAATATTTACCTGCCGCATCTTATAGTATGGTGCATCAAGCATTGGGGCGCGGTGTATACTCATTCTGTATGTGTCCTGGTGGTATTATTGCACCCTGTGCTACAGCACCGGGAGAAATTGTAACCAACGGGTGGTCGCCATCAAAACGCGACAATCCATATGCAAACTCTGGAATAGTTGTTACTACTGAATTGATAGATTTAAAAGACTATGAGCAGGAGGGGCCATTAGCTGGATTGCGCTATCAGCAAGCTCTTGAAAAAATGGCATGGCAGGCAGGAGGGGAAACCCAAACAGCACCTGCACAGCGCTTGTTAGACTTTGTAAATAATAAGCTATCCCCTACCCTACCAAAAGTATCCTACCAGCCAGGTATCCTATCGGCACCTCTCCATACATTGCTTCCAGAGGCTATTGGAAAACGATTGCAAATTGGATTTCATGAATTTGGAAAAAAAATGCGTGGTTATTTAAGTAACGATGCTGTAATTGTGGGAGTAGAATCACGTACCTCTTCACCTATTCGCATCCCTCGTATAAATGAAACTTTGCAACACCCTCAGATTAAAGGGCTATTCCCTTGTGGCGAAGGGGCTGGCTATGCAGGAGGCATCGTTTCGGCTGCCATAGATGGTCAAAAATGTGCAAATGCAATAAATTGATTACATAATAATTTATTATTTTCACCATATAATATAGTATAGAAATTACAACTTAAACTTTCATAATGATTTCTAAAAAAACCAAGTATGCTATAAAAGCATTGGTATTTCTCGCCCATAATTATGGCAAAGGGCCTATCCTTATAGATAATTTATCGAAAATTGAAAAAATCCCTAAAAAATTTTTGCAAGCAATTCTGCTAGATCTTAAAAAGCATGGCATATTAGGAAGTAAAATGGGTCTAGGTGGCGGATATTACCTTGCTATTAAGCCGTCAGAGGTATTATTAAGTGAGATATTACGCTTAACAGGAGGCCCAATAGCATTAATACCTTGTGTAAGTTTAAATTTTTATGAAAGATGCGATGATTGTCTTGATGAAACTACTTGTGGTATTCGCAATATAATGATTGATGTTAGAGAAGCAACACTTAAAATACTATCTAAAACTAGCCTGGAAGACATATTAATAAGTGAAGCAAAATTAATTTCATTGAAAAAAAATATGAAATTGAAACAAAATAAAAAATAAATGATATTATTCTAGTAAATTAGTAGAATATGTGTATATTTGTCCCGCAATAATAAAATAAAGTATTTTTATACGACCAGATGATTACAGTAAATCCTATATATAATAATCCTTTCAGAGAGATCCTATCCATACATTGTTGTATGTGCCTTTGGGCATTCTATATTTAATTTGAAGCAGTTTTTTTATAAATTAAACCTTCAGCAACAAAAAAAATCAAATTATTTTTAAAAAAAATAAAAATAAATAATAAAATAGAAATATTTTTTTTATCAAGTAATTGTCAAATATTAAAAAATAAATTATTTAAAACAAACAAATTTAAAACCTAAAAATATGAGCACTATAATAATTGAAAAGTCAGAATTAATTAAAAAAAGTATTAAAGATACTTCGGAAAAATCAAAAGAAACTATCCGTGAAATAATCGAATCCAATAGCAAATACATAGATTCTGCATTAGATTCTAATAAACAAATTGTAGATTCTATTAAAAAGAAACTGGAGCAGAGAGATATAAAAGATTCTGTAACCGATTCCTTGAAACAAACTTTTAAAAAATCTGTGGAATTAACAGAGGATGCTATCGACAGCATCATTAATGCATATTCCAATCAGGTTGAACTAAATGTTGATTTTAATACAAAATTAATAGACGTTATAAAAGAGACTAAAGGACAAAATCCAGAGAAAGTACTTGATTTTATTTATGAAAATTTTGAAGTTTCACGTCAATTAACCATAAAGAATACGAAAGAAATTCTATACTATTATAATCAACAAACTAACCTTGCTGTTAATTTCAATAAAAAAATTGAAGAGAATATTAACAATCAAGTGGAGATTTTAGCTGATATACAAAGTAAAGGACTTAATAAGTTTACTGAGTGGGCATCAGACTGGTGGAAAGAAAACGAAAAAGTAATAAAATATTAATTATTAATCCTAGAGCCTCTATAATTTTTTATAGAGGCTCTTATAAAAACTTATAAAAACATGGCAATACGACTAGGCGATATAGCACCAGACTTTAAAGCTATTACAACAGAGGGTGAAATAAATTTTCACGAATGGTTAGGTAATAGCTGGGGAATATTATTTTCTCATCCTGCAGATTTTACTCCAGTATGCACTACAGAATTAGGAACTGTTTCAAAACTTCAAAATGAGTTTAAAAACAGAAATGTAAAAACAATAGCATTGAGTGTTGATTCCTTGGAGTCGCATCATAATTGGGTAAAAGACATTAATGAAACACAAAATACTGTAGTTAATTTCCCCATTATTGCAGATCCTATTTTTGAAGTATCCAAGCTCTATGATATGATTCATCCCAACGCATCCGATAAATTTACCGTTCGTTCTGTATTTATTATTGGTGCCGACAAAAAAGTGAAATTAACACTTACTTATCCGGCATCCACAGGTAGAAATTTTGATGAAATATTGCGAGTTATTGATTCCTTGCAACTAACAGCAAATTACAGTGTAGCAACGCCAGCAAATTGGAAAAATGGTGAAGATGTAGTAATTGCTCCATCAATTAAAGATGAAGAAATTGCAGCGAAATTCCCAAAAGGATATTCCCGAATAAAACCTTATTTGCGTTTAACACCACAGCCAAATTTGTAATATTTGATCATTTAATAAAAGATTTCTTCTTATCAGCAATTCCTTCAGGAGGTATTGCAAATTTTGAAATTGAGTAGAATTTGGATAAAGTGGCTTTATGTCCTGAATCAAAAAATATTTAGGATCATTTAACCGGCTTCTTGAATTTGAAAAAAAACCTAATAGTAGAAATTAATTCACATACAGATGAGCGTGGAAGTGATAAATACAATTTAAAATTATCAGAAGATAGAGCGAAATCATTTGTGGACTATTAAATTTCAAAAGGAATTGCACCTTGATTATTATTACCTCAAGGATATGGTGAAAGTAAATTGCTTATTATAAATGCTACAACTTAGTAGGAATATCAGAAGAAGAAAAGAAAAGCTTTCCGTCAAATCAATGAAAGTGATATCCGAACAGCTAAATAATAATAAAAACCCAAACAGAAATGTTTGGGTTTTTTGTTGTAAAGTAATTCTTGGAAATTTCTTATTAATTTTCTTACAACTACTCCTTGACTAACAATTTTATTTCCAACAAAATTTATTTTTCAAGGAGTAAAAAAAAGGGTGTAAAAATCAAAATAATTATTTTTTTAATTCTTTTTTAATAATCTAAGATCCGAATTTAAACATTGATTTATGAGTAAAATTTGAGAAAAATAATTACGCAAAAAAATAATTTTTTTCATACGCTAGTTTAACATTATTATAACCCATACTCGGAGCAAATTTATGTACGCTTCTTTTTCTAACTCTGTGGTCACGTCTTGAACCGCACCCTGGTTTAGAAGCGCAGCCCATCTCAGAAAATACAATTACACTTGCAATAAAAAAGAAGGCCAAACGCAGCATTGAAATTTCGGGAAGAAAGAGAAATTTTTTCATGTTTTGTAAATTAAATATAATGAAATAAAAACATTAAATTAAGTTTATAAAAAAAACATTATGATACTATAAAAGTATAAAAAACATTTTATTAGTACAATTTTATTTGATTATCAGTTATTTAATTTTCAGTTTTTGCGTTTTTAAAAATTAATACCCCTAAAATAAATCATATAGTAAATGAGTTTTCCACATGATTAAAAAAATGTTTTTTTTCAATTAAAACTTCTTATCCGTTTTTACCTATAAAATTAACTACCTTTGCAAACTAATTTTTTAAAAAATGATTTCAGTTAATTCAGTAACAGTATCTTTCGGAGGATTTGATTTATTTGACAATGTTAGTTTTTTAATAAACCCAAAAGATAGAATTGGGCTTGCAGGGAAAAATGGTGCTGGTAAATCTACTTTGCTTAAATTACTTGCGGGGCAGCAAAACCCTAGTAAAGGTGAAATTTCTAAGCCCAATGATTGTAAAATTGGATATTTGCCTCAAGACATGATTCATCAGCATGGACGAACTGTTTATGAGGAAACAGCTACAGCTTACGAGGAGATTCAAAGGCTTGAAGATCGTTTGGAACTGATTAATAATGAATTAACTATCCGAACAGATTATGAGAGCGATTCCTACATGAATTTAATTCATGAACTTACTGAAATTAATACCCGGTTAGATTATATTGGCGCAGGAAACAGAGAAGAAGAGATAGAAAAAATATTAAAAGGACTCGGTTTTGAACGCGCTGATTTTAATAGGCAAACATCAGAATTTAGTGGTGGCTGGCGCATGCGGATTGAATTAGGTAAGATACTTTTACAGAAACCCGATATTCTTTTATTAGATGAGCCTACCAATCACCTTGACATAGAGTCGATACAATGGTTAGAAGAAACGCTAGAAACTTTTGCAGGCTCGGTAATGCTAATAAGCCATGACAAACAGTTTTTGGATACCGTAACATCCCGTACCATAGAAATTTCCAATCAAAAAATATACGATTATAAAACTAATTACTCACGTTATTTGATCCTACGCCAGGAGCGTAAAGAACAGCAAGAATCAGTAGCAAAAAACCAACAAAAAGTAATTGACCAAACCGAAGCTCTAATAAATAAGTACCGCGCAAAAGCTAGCAAAGCAGCCTTTGCTCAATCGCTTATTAAAAAGTTAGATAGAATGGAAATTGTAGAAGTTGAGGAAAGTGATACCAATACTATGAAATTTCGTTTCCCACCACCAGCACTTTGCGGAAAGATAGTATTAACAGTAGAAAATGCTGGGAAAGCATATGGTAATAAACGAATTTTTGAAAATGCTAATTTTATATTAACAAAGGGTGAAAAAATTGCATTGGTAGGAAGAAATGGTGAAGGGAAAAGCACCATCATGAAGATGATTGCCAAACAAATAGATTTTGAAGGTACGATTCAAATAGGCCATAACGTGAAGATGGGTTATTTTGCTCAGGATCAGGCTGAGAAATTAGACCAGAACAAAACTGTTTTTGAAACCATTGATGACCTTGCTGTAGGTGATATACGTAAAAATGTAAGAACACTTTTAGGCTCTTTTTTATTTGGTGGTGAGGATATTGATAAAAAGGTGAAAGTATTAAGTGGAGGGGAACGAGGAAGATTAGCGCTCTGTAAATTACTATTGGAGCCTTATAATTTATTAGTTCTTGATGAGCCTACAAACCACTTGGATATAAGAAGTAAAGAAGTATTAAAACGTGCTTTGGTAGCCTATGAAGGTACAGCAATAATTGTTTCCCATGATAGGGATTTTTTGGCTGACTTAACTGAAAAAATGTATGAATTTCGTAATGGGGAAGTAAAGGAACACCTTGGCGGAATTGTTGAATTTATGCGTAAATTAAAGATGCAACGTTTAAATGAAATGAATACAAATACTAAAAGCCCTTTTGTGAAATCTTTAAATAAAATAGATGCAGAGAACCGTTCCATATCAAATTTAGCCACAAAGGATGGAAAAGGGGAAATAAAGCCTGCAAATGCATTGCTTTCAAATTCAGATGCCCAATTAAAAATAGAACGTGAAAAAGAATTAAAACAAATTAAAAGTCAGGTTTCAAAAGCCGAAATTGAAATTAGCAGGTTAGAAAATGAAATAAAAACTATTGATGAGCTGCTTTCCGACCCTGCATCCTACCAATCAATTATAAATGATAAGGTAACTTTTGCTAAATATGAGCAAATGAAGAAACAATTGGATACGGAAATGACTAACTGGGAGGCATTAAATTTTAAATTAGAAAAACTCTAATATTTTTTTAAAAAAATTTCTTTTTTAATAAGTGTTGTACAACAATTTAAAGATTTTAAACAGAGGGTATAATAGAAAAAAAATCTGCGATTAAATAGTGTCTGTCCATAGAGTCGAGAGTCTGAACTATAATGTTCGAGTTAGAGGCTTTCGTAGTTTTGAAAATCAGGAGTTTACATTGGTAAATGACTGGTTTTCAAAACAATAATAACGAAAAAGTCGGACATTATAAACAGACTCTAAATAATATCTTTATCTAGTTAAAAGGAGAGATCCTGTTTTTTTAACTATATTTTTGTCTTTATCGATTGCGGTAAAAACATAAAAATAAATACCATTTGATGCAGGCATACCACTTGTGGTTCTGCCATCCCAACCTGCAAAAGGAGCCATCCATTCAAACATTTTTCTCCCCATCGGTTATATATTATTGCAGATTGAAGTGTTATATTTCCTATCCCAAATTTAAAAATATCATTTTCATTATCCCCATTAGGAGTAAAAACATTTGGATAGGTATTAATATTAGTTGGGTCGGTAGATATAGAAGACATAGCAGTATCAATACATCCATTGGTATCTGTTGCTACTAATCTAACTAAAAAACTAAAAGAAGTATCAGATAAATTATGAAATATATGATTAGGGTTTTCTATATTTGATACACCATTATCACCAAAATACCATTGGTAGCTAAGTCCGAAACCAAGACTTTGATTTGTAAATTGAACAAAAAGCGGTTCAATACCTTGCAGTGGGTCTGCAACAAAACTTGCAGTGAGTCCTGTTCCTAATATATTTACAAAAGTAGAGTCTAAATCTTTACAGCCGTTAGCGTCAGTAACTGTTAGATAATAAATTGTATTGGTAGTTGCGGAAGAAACTGTTGGATTTGATAATATACTATTATTTAAACCTGCTGATGGTAGCCAATTGTATGAATAAGGAGCTAAACCACCAATAGCAGATAGCGAGTCGCCAAGAATAAAAGGGTAATTATAACAGAGCGCGTTATTACCAAAACCAGCATGAGCAAATGGGCCAGTGTTACTGTGTGTGACAATTACCGAATCAATATCCATGCAGCCAGCAGAATCTGTTAAAAAAAGGATAAAAGTAGTAGTAGTATTTATTGTGGCTAAAGGATTTGCGATGCTAGTATCGTTTAAACTGCTATTAAATAACCAGGAATATACATAAGGGGCCGTACCTCCAAAAGCCGTTGGGGTGCCACCCAATAAAATTGTTCCCCCAGAACATAATGTATTATTTCCAAAACCTGCATCGGCATAAGGTCCCGAGGGCGCATATATAAGAGAAATGGAATCAATATTCTTACATCCTTGATTATCAGTAACAATAAGGGCATAAGATGCATTTTGGGTAATGGTAGCTGTAGGATTAGATGCAAAAATATTACTAATCCCAGCAGAAGGAGTCCATAAGTAGGAATAAGGAGGCATACCACCTGAAGCAGAGGGTGCTCCTCCTATAAGCAGGGTGCCGCCGGTACAAAAAGACATATTATTAAAACCTGCATTGGCAATGGGTCCCGCAGCATTATAAATAACAAAAGCAGTATCCAGATTTTGGCATCCATTGGCATCAGTAATATAAAGCACATAAAAATTATTATTGCTAACAACAGCCGTGGGGTTAGCAACAGAAGTATTGGTTAATCCTGCCGCGGGCAGCCAGTTATATGTATAAGGAGGAGTACCACCAGCAGCGGTAGGTGCGCCTCCTAGTAGAATAGAACCACTGGTGCAGGAGGTATCATTTCCAAATCCTGCATCAGCAAAAGGTCCAGAAGGATTAAATAATAAATTTACAGAATCAATATTCTGACAAGCATTATTATCCGTAATTGTAAGTTTATAGGTGGTATTTCCTATAATATTAGCTGTAGGATTCGCAGTCAAATTATTGCTTAAACCAGCTACTGGCAGCCATGAGTATGCATAAGGAGCAGAGCCTCCAGAAGCTGTAGGAGAGCCTCCTAGCAATGAAATGCTACCAGTGCAAATTGAATTGCTTCCAAAGCCGGCATCTACAAAAGGGCCAGAGGGATTAAATGAAACAAATGCAGAATCAACAGCCTTACAACCTACGGAATCAGTTACTATCAGCAAAATGGATGTATTAGCAAGGATGGTTGCTATAGGGTTGCTAATAGTTGAATCACTTAAACTGGCAACAGTGGACCACAGGTAGGTATATGGGGCCACTCCACCAGTTGCAGTGGTATTTCCACCCAATAAAATCATTCCTCCACTGCATAAGGTGTCGGTTCCAAATCCTGCTGTAGCAGAAATTGCTGCACTTATGGTAATATTAATTGTTATGGAATCGCTACAAGCCTGATCTGAAAAAGCAATGAGTTTTACACTGTAATTTCCTGCTGCATTATAATAATGATAAGGGTTTTGGCTAGTGCTTAATGGGGAGCCATCGCCGAAATTCCATAGCCATGATTGAATGGTGCCGGGCGATGCAATAGAAGATAAATTATTGAATTGAACAGTGTCGCCCTTACAAACCAATATAGTATCAAATAGTACAATTGGTAAAGGATAAACAATTATATTTTGCGAGGAAGTATCTATGCACCCATGGATGTTTTCTACTGTTAGCAAAACATTATAGGAGCCAGCAGCAGGGTAAATGTATTCAGGATTTTGATTATTATTAATAGCGCTGCCGTTACCGAAATCCCATGTCCAATTGCTAATGGATCCAGAAGTATTAATTGAATTATCAATAAACAGGGTAGTATCCCCCTTGCATGCGGAATTGTTATTAAATGAGGCTACAGGTGCATTAAATGCCGATACATCAATGGAAATGGTACTAGTATCGGTAGCGCTACCACAATATGCTACCAATTGAATATTTTGTATTCCTTGGGCAGTAAATGTCATTGATAATGTATCCTGAAATCCCTGAGTAGATCCATTGATATACCATTGGGTACATTTCCCGCCTGTGGTAGTTGTATTATAAAAACTGATGGTATTGCCGATGCAATAAGAGGTATTACTAATAGTAAAGGTAGGCACAGTAGAACACTGTAAACATAAAAAAACATCAGTGGGGAAGTAATTATTAGTTATTATAGCAGCCGAAGAAACGTTAGCAGGGGCCACCATTTGATTAGCTCCAGAACCAACAGAAGGGTTTACTGTATTAACTATTGTAGCAGAATTAACCTCATTACATCCAACCACACCCAAACTATCTGTTTTCATAAATAGTGCATCGAAATATACTGCCCCAAAGCTAGAAGTTACAATAGACAATGCATAGCCACCATCAGGCGTTCGTTTAACCATAGAACCTCTATCCGAGCCTGCACCACCATATGCCTTCGACCATTGAAGATTACCATTATTATCGGTTTTTATCAAATAAGTATCCAGGTCACCGGCGCCAAAACTTTTTGTAGAACCAATAATAATAAAGCCCCCATCGGGTGTTTGTTCAGCGAAACGTGGTTGATCATCGTCTGTTCCGCCATATGTTTTAGACCATTGCAAAGATCCTAAAGAATCAGTTTTTATTAATAGAACATCATTATCTCCTGCACCATAACTTTTTGTATTAGCGCAAAATAAAAAACCACCATCAGAAGTTACTTTACCAGTAATACCCCATTGACTACTGCCATCTTCTCCACTGCCTCCATATGTTTTAGACCATATTATGTTACCTGTTGCATCTAATTTTATTACGTATATATCATAACTTCCGGCACCGAAGCTAGTAGTATATCCAGTTAATAAATATCCACCATCACTAGTTTGTTCAACAATATCACCCCAATCGGAGCCTGCCCCACCATATATTTTCATCCATAACAAATTACCATTCGCATCAGTTTTAATTAATACAGCATCTTCTCCCCCAAATCCTAAGCCTGTAAAAAATCCTGTTAAAATATAACCTCCATCTGCTGTTTGTTGCGCATGTAATCCAAAGTCACTACCTCCTCCACCAAAAACTTTGGTCCACTGTACATTTCCTAAAGCATCAATTTTTAAAAGTGTTATATCATAGCCCCCAGCACCAAAGTGCGAAAGCCCTGCAACAATATAACCACCATCCGCAGTTTGTTGTATGGATCTGCCGCCATCTTCTGCAGTACTTCCATATGTTTTAAACCATTCTGGATTACCACAATCATCAACCTTATAAACATATATATCACAACTTCCTGCTCCAGAAGTTTCGTGTTGTCCTGTACCTGCAAATCCACCATCGGATGTTTCCACTAAAGCCAAACCACCATTCATCCCTGCCGCTTTAAAAGTGCGCATAAAGCTGGTAGCAGACTGTGCAAAAGACATATTTACTAAATCTGTCCCTATTGGAAGAAAATAGAATCCAAATATTAATAATAAATATTTAATGAAATAATTCACTTTAAATAAATTTTAATAATCGTTATTAAATTTTTTATATTTCACATTATTAAAAGCAATAAATACTAAGCATTTAATTAGGTTTCAATTTTTATTATTATGCTTGGATACTTCTTTTTTTATTGAAAATTATTAAATTATTATAATAATTCATTTTGAATTTATATTTCAATATGCAACTAAGCTTAACACTAAATTAAGTCAAAAAAGAGCTTGGAAATGTATGTCGTCAAAGTAATTTAAACTTTTCAATAAGAGGTGATGTCATCAAAATGTAACCTGTAACCTATAACCTATAACCTATAACCTATAACCCTTTATCTACTATACTTTTATACCCATTACTAGTATATCGTCTATTTGTTCTAGTCCTTTTTTGTATTCAGTAATGAACTTGTCTAATTCAATACCTTGTTCTTCTAATGATTTATTTTGAAAAGTCAAAATTAAAT
>CAMBDK010000066.1 GCA_945865315.1 Chitinophaga pinensis
CCTTTGAATATGCCAAATTTAAACGATCACGCAGATCATTTTTATTGTTGCTATTATTATCAATAGCATCAATAGGAGAAAGGACGGAAGCTTTTAGTTTAGGTAAATTATCGAGCTTGTCATTTCCATAACCAACCCAGGATTTGAAACTAAATAAAACAAAAAAAATATTTTTTAAAAAAGCAATTTTATTATTTTGAAATAAAATAAATATTGGTGAAGCAGCTAAAAAAAATACACTAGCGAGCACATCAAACAATCGTTTATTACGTTTATTTTTTGGCTTACCAATTGAATTCACATCAATAATATAAAGATCGCCTGCAGTATTAATTGAATTACTTCCAATGATAGATAAACTTTCGGGAGGAGCGATTTTAAAATCGACATTAGCCGCCACCAGGGTATACATATAATTAATGATGCTTTGTGAAGAAATATCTCTAGAACAAAATATAACCTCATTAATTTTATAAATTTCTATTACCTCTTCTATTTGATTGGTATTACCAACATAATTGGGCTGGTCAGTGCCATTGTCGTCGGCACTTACAAAACCCGCAAAACTAAAATTGATACTTGTTTGTTTAAGTAAATTAGATACACGCACATACTCCTCTTGTTTACCAATAATTGCAATGCGTTTACTTATATCAGGATAAAGATTAAAATTTTTAATACCTAGGAAGTTGAATAATAATCGAGAAATTAAATAATAAAGAACAACCCAAACCATTCCAAACAGTATTAATGCACGAGAAAAACGATATACTTCGGGTAATAATGAATAACCTATTAAAATTACACCAGTACCTATTAAAACACCATAAATAATATGTAATAATTTTATTGGTTTGTCGTACCCCCCACTAAGATATATTGAAAACATCCACATAAAGATGTAGGATGGAAAAGCTATAGAAATTAAAGAATCAGAATAAGATCCACCATCCACAAATTGAATATTTTTCCCATATTGATATTTAACACCAATTAGCCCTACCATAATAAAGCTAAAATCAATGCCCAATAAAGTAATGGACTTTAAAAACTGAATAGCTATAGCTAATCCAGCACGCAGGTATATTGCAAAGTTAATTAAGAACGAAAATATTTTAGCATTGTTTTGGGAAAAATGTTTTTGAGCAAAAATCACCATGGCACGATAAAAGACAAAAACATAATTGATGCTACTCTTTTTAGTGCATTCACCTTTATAATGTATGATTCGCGTTTCAGGGAAATAATAATTTTTATAGCCTGCCAAAATAATCCTATACGACAAATCGATGTCTTCACCGTACATGAAAAATTTTTCGTCAAGGAGGCCTACTTTATCCAATACCGATTTGCGCAAGAGCATAAAAGCGCCAGAAAGGATATCCACCTGATGTATTTTATTCTCGTCCAAAAATCCAAGATGGTATTTACCAAATATTTTCGATTTATTAAAAATTTTAGAGAGGCCAAAAATTTTATAAAAAGCCACTGCCGGCGTAGGCAACCCACGTTTGGATTCAGGTAAAAATTTAGCTCTGCCATCCAACATTTTAACACCTAAGCCACCAGCATCGGGGTGCTCATCGATAAAGGCAAGTACTTTAACAAAAGTATCCTCTTCCACAACGGTATCGGGGTTTAGGAGTAAAACATATTCCCCATTTGAAATTTTTATTGCTTGGTTATTGGCAAAAGAAAAACCAGTATTTTTTTTATTTTCAATAAGATGTATCCCACTGTCAGCAAAGCGAGAAGCCAGCATTTGTATAGAACCATCAACCGAATTATTATCAACAACAATAATTTCGACACTAATATTTTTGGAAGCCTTAAGGACAGAATGTAAGCATTGTTCAAGAAAATGCTGTACGTTATAATTAACAATTATTACAGATAATTTAACAGGTATTGGAGTTATCAATTTGAAAATAATTTAGGATTTAAGGATATACTTTCAAATTATTTAAATAACAATGAGTTTTCATAAAGCGTACGATTAATTATGGATCGTCCTAGGGTAATTTCATCCGCATAAACTAATTCATCACCAATAGAAATACCACGTGCAATGGTGCTAATAGTCAAATTAAATTCTTTCAAGCGTTTATAAATATAAAAATTAGTGGTATCCCCTTCCATGGTAGTGCTCAATGCCATTATCACTTCTTTTACTTCACCAGCAGCAGCTTTCTTAATAAGCGTTTCGATATTTAAATTACTAGGACCAATGCCATCCATGGGGGAAATAATACCACCCAATATATGGTAGCTCCCTCTGAATTGCTGCGTATTTTCAATGGCAATAAAATCGCGAATATCTTCTACAACACAAATAGTGGTATGATCGCGATTAGGATTAGCACATACATCACATAAAATTTTATCGGATACATTGTGACATTTCTCGCAATAGCGTATATCGGAACGTAATTTTATAAAAGCATTTCCAAATTGCTCTACCTCCTTTATATTCTGCTTCATTAAATGCAATACGAAACGCAAGGCTGTGCGCTTGCCTACGCCAGGTAATTTGCTGAATTCATGAACAGCATCTTCAATTAATTTTGATGAAAAATTCATTTTACAAAAATACTCATTTTAATTGACCCTTTTAAATTGAAAAAAAAAACAAGGTTAAAATAATAATAAAATTAGAACTAGCATAATCAATAAAAATAATATACAAATTTGATACATTTGTAATATAATAAAAATTACGAATTACAATATTATAATATTACAACAAGTGCCCTTAAATAAAAGGGGATAGACAAGAAAAAACGAAATTATTTTAATAATTCATAAATTAATAAGTAAAATAAAATTATGAAAAAGAAACTAACAAAAAACTGCATCGCTTTAAACTAAGGAACAGAAAAAATAATAATAAATTTATCAACAGACACTATTGGTTAATAAAAGAAGAATGAAACTCCATAGATCCCTTATACAAGCCGTAGGAAATGCACTCCAACAAATTTTTGTTGAAGGTATTTACGCCGATAAAGCAGTTGAACGAATGCTAAAACAAAACAGTCGCTGGGGATCACGCGACAGGCGATTTATTGCCGAAACCACCTATGAAATGGTACGATGGTGGCGGTATATTTGTGAGACCTATGCTGCTAGTTACTCCCATGAATATAAAATAGAAACCTTAAATAATACCTCTCATTTTTTAAAATTATTTGCTACTTGGCACCTGCTGAAAGGATTTGAATTACCTGATTGGGAAGAATTTAATAGTATCGACAAAAATAAAATTTTAAAAAATGCAATACAAATAAAGCTAATTAGAAAATACCGTGAATCCATACCCGATTGGTTAGATGATATAGGAGTTAAGCAGTTGGGGGAAAAAGTATGGGAAAATGAACTGCAGGAGTTAAATAAAGAGGCGCAAGTGGTATTAAGGGTAAACACCCTAAAAATAAAGACAGAAGAGTTGCGAACAAAATTACTTGAACAAAATATTGAAGTTAGTAGCATTGCCAATGCCTCAACAATTTGGGATGATATAAAGAAAAATACTTTAATTATAAAACGCCAAAACCTTCACCAGATGAAGGAATACAAGGAAGGGTTATTTGAAATACAAGATGCGGCATCCCAATTAATTGCTACATTTTTACAATTAAATGAAGGCTTGACAGTGGTAGATGCATGTGCCGGTGCAGGAGGGAAATCCTTACAGATAGCAGCTATCATGAAAAATAAAGGGAAAATAATTTCGATGGACATAGAGGATCGCAAATTAGTTGAACTTAAAAAACGTGCTGCAAGAGCAGGAATTAGTATTATACAAACAGAATTAATTAGCAAGGATAGCATTCAAAAATTAAAAAATACTGCCGACAGGTTATTATTAGATGTGCCTTGCTCAGGATTAGGGATTTTAAGAAGGAATCCGGATGCTAAATGGAAATTAAATTTAGATTTTATTGAAAAAATAAAAATAATACAACAAAATATTATTAGTAATTACTCAGCAATATTAAAGCCAGGAGGTATAATGGTTTATGCCACTTGCAGCATTTTACCGAGTGAAAACCAAGATCAGGTAGAACAGTTTTTAAGTATTAAAACAGGAGAATTTAAATTTATTGCAGATAGAAAAGTATTACCTAGCGATGGTTTTGATGGCTTTTACATGGCCGCTATCCAAAAATTATAAATTCCTTAAAACTGTTTTTAGCCTCATTAGTGCTAAATAATAATATTACATGTGAATTACTTCACCATAAGCAGCAGCAGCAGCTTCCATAACAGCTTCGCTCATTGTAGGGTGAGGGTGGACAGTTTTAATAAGCTCATGTCCCGTAATTTCGAGTTTTCTGGCAACCACAATTTCGGCAATCATTTCAGTAACATTTGCACCAATCATATGCGCACCAAGCAATTCGCCATATTTTGAATCAAAAATTAATTTAACAAAACCATCTTTAGCACCAGCAGCAGAAGCCTTACCACTAGCAGAGAAAGGGAATTTACCAACTTTTATTTCATAACCAGCTTCCTTAGCCTTCTCCTCGGTATATCCTACAGATGCAATTTCTGGTTGACAATAGGTACAACCGGGAATATTTTTATAATCCAATGGTTCAGGAGAATGCCCTGCCATTTTTTCGACACAAATAATACCTTCGGCAGAGGCCACATGCGCCAAAGCTTGTCCGCCAACGCAATCACCGATAGCGTAATATCCCGGGATATTTGTTTGGTAAAATGCATTCGTTATAATTTTACCTTTATCAGTAACTATACCTACCTCTTCCAATCCTAAATTTCCTAAGTTGGCTTCAATCCCAACAGCAGAAAGCACAATCTCACACTCAATACTCTCCTCCCCTTTTTTAGTTTTAATTTTCACTATGCAAGAATCAGGATGCGATTTCTGATCTACACTTTTCACGCTAGCTTCTGTCATCACGGTAATCCCAATCTTTTTGAAAGATCGTTCCAACTGTTTAGAAACTTCGGCATCTTCAACAGGCACAATGCTTGGCAAAAATTCAACCAGCGTAACTTTAGTTCCCATTGTAGCAAAAAAGTATGCAAATTCACTACCAATAGCACCAGAACCTACTACAACCATAGACTTTGGCAACTTAGGCAATACCATAGCATCGCGGTATCCAATAATTTTTTTACCATCCTGCTCTAAATTTGGCAATGAACGAGAGCGAGCGCCGACAGATAAAATAATGTTTTTCGCCTCATAAATAGTTACTTTTCCATCGGCAGTAACCTCCACCCTTTTCCCTGTTAATATTTTACCAGAACCAGTAATAACATCAATTTTATTTTTCTTCATCAAAAAGGAAATCCCTTTGCTCATGCCGTCAGCCACATCGCGGCTACGTTTTACAATGGCACCAAAATCGGCTTCGGCGCCGTTAATCTTAATACCATAATCGGCAGCATGATTCAAGAATTCAAATACCTGAGCACTTTTCAACAATGCTTTAGTAGGAATACACCCCCAATTTAAACAAATACCACCTAGGCTTTCACGTTCAATAATGGCAGTTTTTAAACCCAATTGAGCAGCCCTTATTGCTGCAACATATCCTCCAGGACCAGAACCTATTACTATTAAATCGTAATTCATAAATATATTTTAAAATTAAATTTTATACGTCAAACATCTCGATATAATTATTAGCAATAGTAAAATAATTATTACAGATATAATAGTGCGAAATTAAGAAAATAATTGGGCAACAATAAGGAATAATTACGATTTTATAAAACTTATTTTCCATGCCAATGAAATTCGTAAATTAGCATCCATTAAAATAACCCATGCTATGAAATATATTATTTCTTATTGTAAACCCCATAACCATTATATAGATATTGAATTTGAAGCGGATAATATTAATCAAGATGAGTTATTTATTCAATTACCAGCATGGCGCCCTGGTAGGTATGAATTAGGCAATTTTGCAAAAAACATACAGAAATGGGCTGCATTTAATTCAGAAGGGGAAGCATTAAAGTTTATAAAACATACCAAGGATTGTTGGAAAATAGAAACGAAAGGTATTTCGAAAGTTATCGTTAAATACAATTATTATGCTGCTGAACTCAATGCTGGCTCTACTTTTTTAGACGGTAGCCAATTATATATGAACCCTGTAAATTGTTGTGTTTATATTCCAGATCGCATGAATGAAGTGTGTGAATTAATTTTACAATTACCTAATGACTATAGGGTTGCCATTGGGCAAAAAGAAACTTCAAGCAATAAAATATCCAAAAATAAAATATTAGACAGCAAAGAAAAGCATTATCAATTTCAAAACTACCACGAACTGGCTGATACACCATTTATTGCTAGTGCTAACCTGCAACATAAAGAATTTATTTGCCTTGGAACGGAATTTAATTTTTGGTTTCAAGGGGAATGCAAACCCGATTGGACAATACTTACCACAGATTTTATGAAATTTATTTCAGAGCAACTGAATATTTTCAAGCATTTACCACAAACAAAATATGATTTTTTATTTCAAATACTTCCTTATAAGTTTTTTCATGGCGTGGAACATGCTTCTTCTACAGTTATAGCCTTAGGTCCGGGTTATAATTTAATGAAAGAAAAAAATTATGAAGATTTATTAGGCGTAAGTTGCCATGAATTATTCCATGCATGGAACATAAAAGCCATTCGTCCCATAGAGATGCAGCCATATGATTATAGCGTAGAAAATTATTCGAACTTAGGATACGTATGCGAAGGCATAACCACCTATTATGGGGATTACCTATTATTTAGGTCAGGCATATTTACAGGAAACAAATATTTTATAACATTAGCAGAACATTTGCAAAAGCATATTGACAACTTTGGCAGGTATAACCTTTCTGTGGCAGGCTCTTCCTTTGATACCTGGCTAGATGGTTATGTAACAGGCATACCACACCGCAAAACATCCATTTATACTGAAGGGTGTTTACTGGCTTTTGTTACCGATATTTTTATAAGGAAAAATTCAAGTAACATACATTCATTAGATGCTGTAATGTGCTTTTTATACGAAGAGTTTGCAATGAAAGGGAAAGGATATACTGAAAAAGATTATAAAGAAATTGTAGCTCATTTTTCAAGTACTTCTTATGATATAATATACGATAATTATATACAAAATGCTGCTGACTACCAATTAATATTAAATGAAGCCCTGTTATATATAGGTTGTGAAATGATGCTTGTGCCATCCATTAAATTCCATGAACATGCCTTAGGTATTAAAGTTACAGAAATTAATGGTGCCTCTAAAATTACTGCCATTTTCCCTAATTCTGTTGCTGATAATAATGGAGCATCCTTAAATGATGAAATAGTAGCGATAAATAACATGCAAATAACAAGGGGTACTTCTGGCAGCAACTTTGCTGAATGGTTTAATTATTTTAGCAACATTCCAATATTATTAAGACTATCAACAGATGGTATTTTAAAGGAGATAGAATTAATTCCGCAACCAAATTCTTATTACAAAACAGTTTTTATAAAAAAGCAATTAAGCGCAGACGAAAGCCAGAAAGAGAATTATTATAAATGGAGTAAAAATATATTTTAAATACCGCATTAAACTTTTAAACTATCTTTAGGGAAGTTCTAAAAATTGCCTTTTTGTCGTTAGACTTCATTTTTAAAATGCTCATTTACCCAAGTAAACTGCGCTTTTAAAAATTTGTCTGCCTAAAAAATTCTAATTTTTTGAACTCCCTTTTAACTTATAAACGACAAAAAAGAATGGAAATAACAAATTTAATGAATGAAAATAAGACACCCAAACGACCTGTCTTTTTAACTATATTATGTGTATTAAGTTTTATATCGTCGGGACTAGGAAGTTTATTTGCCATCGTAACGCCTCTAATTTCAGACATAATGATTGATTTCCTAAAAAAAACTCCTGACTATGATGAAATTATGATGGATGAAACAATAATGATATTACAAGCGGGCTGGGGATTTTACCTGATTACTTTCGCATTGACTTTTTGTTCATTGATAGGAGCATTTTTAATGTGGCAATTAAAAAAAATAGGCTTTCATTTTTACGCATTATCTAATATAGGCTTATTATTTGCACCCATGTTAATGTTTAATACGGCAATCAGTTGGGCTGGAATATTTCTTACAGCAAATTTTATTCTATTATATGCTGTAAATCTAAAACACATGGAATAAGACATTGCTATTATCCACTTTTTTATTGAATAAAAAGTTTACCCGACAAAAGCTAATTACTAAGAAGCTTTGAAGTGGAGTAAATTAATCAAATATTAAGAAATTTTTTTCAGAACTTTCTCTAAGTAAAAAGTTCCAAAAGGAAGGAAGGAAAGCAGAAAAGCGAAAATAGATTTTTTTATTGACCAATTATATGCAATTTTAGCATGTACAAGTGCAAGGACGTAACCAACAAAAAAAACACCATGAAGCATCCCTACAATGCGCGTTGGAGCAGCAATGCCTGCGATATATTTTAGTGGCATAGCAATACCCAATAAAATAATAAAGGAAATACCTTCAGCGAAACCTATTTTAAGCAACCGTCCCATCGGACTTTTTAAAGAATTATCAATTTCGTTCATTTAAATATATTTATAAGTTTGATAGCTTGGTATTGTTGTATTTGCATTTTAATAATTGAAAATAAAATTAAATTAAAATAAAAAAAGCTAATTTAATTTCACTAATTTTTTCAACTAAATAAAAGTAATAAAAAAAAGAATAAATTTCATATAAACCCCAAAAATTAGTAAAATTTAGAAAAACAGGATAATTATAAATATATTTAACAGATCCCACTAATAAATAAGAGGGAATTACACCGAAACTTTTGATAAGAGGCTAATAAAATGAAAAACTTTAAAATAAAAGAAAAATACATTCATCTAAATCAATTAATAAAAGCTATCAGCTGGAGTTCTAATGGATCAGAAGCGAACGCTTTAATAATTAATGGCTTAATTAAAGTCAATGATAGCATTGAATACAGAAAAAGAAATAAATTAGTGCCAGGGGATAAAATCGAGTATAATCAGCAAATTATAGTAATAGAATAAAATAAAAAATCACATTATTTTAAAATGAAATAAAATATTTTTTGATTTTATTAAAGCCATTTTTTTAGCATAAAAACCTACATGAAGTTTTCGAAATAAATCCGCAAATTAATTGGTTGAATAACTGTGTGTGTTTCTTTTTTCTTGATACCCTTCGGCAAAAGCTCAGGATAGGCTCCAGAAACAAAAAATCAAGAAAAAATGATTCCTCCGCACCTGCAACCCTGCATCGCGTTTGTTCATTCCCAACGTGCGATTTTATAAGGATATTTTTTACAAAAAAATGAAATCATTTTTTTCTATTAATATATCTGTTTTGTCGAAATTATTTTGAAAGCTTTACTTACATTATTTTTAAAAAAAAGACAATAATTTCAAAAAAAATATCATTTTGAAGCAAACGGAAAAACTAAAAATTTAAATTAGGAAATCTATCATTTTTAAAAAATTATCCGTGATAAACCCTTGAAGCGACAATTTCACCATTTTCGACCTCCAATACTTCTGCAACAAAAAGCTCTGGCTCCCCCTCTACTTTTCTTATGTATTCCATAAAAACTCTTGCATTATTTGCTGTTAATTTCACTAAAACATAACTCAAGGTAGGCAAACGATCGAAAGCATCTTTCCACCAAATGCGCAAGGCGAGTTTACCAGAAATAAATCCATCGGATTCGGGATTACGCAACTTTAATTTTGGACTATAATGTTTTGCATTCTCTTGATATAAAGAAAGTAATTTATTTAAATCCTTTGCATTGAATGCAGCCAACCAGTTTAATGCTAAATCTTCCATATACTTATAGTTTAGAGCAATAATTTTCTTTCAAAAATAGTTGAAAATTACATATTTTTAAAAAACAATATTAAAGTAGAATCTATTTTGTTATTTTTACTATGAAATAAATTACAAAACAACTTAAAAATGAATAAAAAAATTCTATTACCCATACATTTATTCATATTGATCTTATTGCAGCATACGATATGCTTCTCACAAATTAATCCAAACAATATTACCATAGCAAGAGATACATTTGGCATACCCCATATTTTCGCAGCTACCGATTCAGAAGTTGCATACGGACTGGCGTGGGCGCATTGTGAAGATGATTTCGAACATATTCAGCAGTTAATAATTATAACAAATGCTCGCATGGGTGAAGTTACAGGCAAAGAAGGAGCGGCATTAGATTTTTTTGTGCAATTCATAAAATCTAAGGAAACTGTTGACAGATATTATGATTTAGATTTATCTGCTGACTTCAAAAAAACACTGCAAGCATACACTAATGGATTGAATGCATATGCGGCATCACATCCAAAGGAAATAAAACTAAAAAATATTTTCCCAACTACAGCTAAAAATATCCTCATAGGGTACCATTTAATCCTAAGCAGTATGATAGGAGCACCTAGAGCATTAGAGTTTATCATAAAAGAAAAACCTGATGAATATATTTTCAATGCCAGCGCCGGGTCCAATGGAATTGCAATGAGTTCAAAAATGACAGGCGACAGCTCTACATTTTTGCTTATTAACCCTCATGTGCCACTAGAAGGACAAGCTTCCTGGTATGAGGCACACCTATGCAGCGAACAGGGTTTGAATATGTATGGGGCATTAGTACCGGGTATGATTTCACCAGCCATGGGCTGCAATGAACACATGGGCTGGGCAATTACATTTAACTGGCCTGATTATGTAGATATATATGAAATGGAGATTAACAAAGAAAATAAAAATCAATATAAATTTGATGGAAATTGGTATGATTTGGAAGTACGCAATATTCCATTGAAAATTAAAACTAAACTAGGGAAATTTACCATAAAGAAAAAAGTATATTGGTGCATCTATGGACCGGCATATAAAACAAAAAAAGGAATTTATGCATTGCGCTTTAACACGATGTTCAATATAAAAGCTGCAGAACAATGGTTTAATTTGGGTAAAGCTAAAAATTTCCAGACTTTTAATTCTACCATGCAAATGCAGGGTATTCCATTATTTAATATTGTATATGCAGATGATGATGATTGCATCAATTACTTATTTAATGGCTTACTACCACGAAGAAATTTGGATTATAATTGGCAAAAAGTTGTACCGGGAAATACTTCCAAAACATACTGGGATAAATTTTATTCTATTGGTGAATTACCTCAAAAAAATCGTCCTGCATGCGGTTATGTTTACAATACAAATAATTCTCCTTTCCGCTGTACAGCGGCGGATGAAAATCCAAACGAAAATTTATTTAATAAACAATCAGGATTTTCATGGAACAGGGTAAACAATAGAGATCTACGATTTAATGAATTGATGGAAGGGAAAACAAATATTAATTTTCAAGAATTTAAAAAAATTAAATACGATTGTAGCTATCCTAAGGAAAAAGGCGGACTTTATAAAACTTTTAAACCAATTTATTCATTAAAAGAAGCAGACTATCCTGATATTGCAGACGCTATAACAAAATTAAAAAAATGGAATTTTACAGGGAATACTGAAAACAGAGAGGCTGCATTAGTAGCATTTACATTTAATTATTTATTTAAAAAGAAAGATGCTAGATACAATGAATTAGAAACAGGAGTTGATTATGATACCCCACTCTTAATTGAAGCGATAAGATATGCAAAAAAAACATTATTAAAACATTATAAAACCATTGATTTACCATTTGGAGAGGTGCAGCGATTAATAAGAGATGATAAATCCTATGCCGTTTCGGGATTGCCTGAATGCTTGCGGGCAATGGTAACTGAAGTAACGAAGGAGGGATCATTACGTGCCATAAATGGAGACTCATTTATAATGTTTGCTAAATTTTCGAAAAAAGGAAATACGTATGAATCAGTTGTGCCATATGGGGCGTCCCGCAAAAAAGGTAGTCCGCATTTAATGGATCAAATGAAATTATATAGCAATCAACAAACAAAACCAATAACGCTTGATAAGGAGAAGGTGCTAAAAAATGCTTTACAAATTTATCACCCACAATAAATTAAAAATCAGGTGAACCTTTATTCTATTATTAAAAATTATAAATTTTAAATTTCTAAAATTAAATAAGTATGCCATTTAAAAACGATTTAATTTTAAGAGCAGCAAGAGGAGAACAAGTAGAGAGAACACCCGTTTGGCTTATGAGGCAAGCCGGAAGAGTATTACCCGAATATCGTGCAGTGCGCTCTAAAATGGGAGGATTTAAAGAATTGGTAGAAACACCAGAATTTGCTTGTGAAGTTACCATTCAGCCTGTAGATATTTTAAATGTAGATGCGGCAATAATTTTTTCGGATATTTTGGTTATTCCTGAAGCAATGGGGTTACCCTATCAAATGATTGAAACCAAAGGACCATGGTTTGAAAAAACCATTACTAATTCCGATGATATAAAACAACTTAAAATTGCTACTGCCGATGATTTGCATTATGTGATGGATGCAATAAAACTTACAAAAAAAGGACTAAACAACCGTGTTCCATTAATTGGATTTGCAGGAGCACCATGGACAATTTTTGCATATATGATTGAAGGTAGTGGAAGTAAAACATTTTCAAAAGCTAAAAAATTCTTATATACACAGCCTCTATTATCGCATCAATTATTACAAAAAATTACAGATAGCACAATTAATTATTTAAAAGGTCAAATAAGAGCTGGTGCTGATATGTTGCAACTTTTTGATAGTTGGGCAGGAGTACTATCACCAAAACAATACACTGAATTTGCATTAAAATATATTGCTCAAATATGTGATTCAATAACAGAAGTACCGATTACTGTATTTGCAAAAGATGCTCATTATGTGAGAAAAGAAATGGGAGCATTAAATTGTAATTCCATAGGTTTAGATTGGACAATGGACATAAAAGAATCCAGAGAACTAATTGGTAATAACAAAACCTTACAAGGCAATATGGATCCATGCTTATTATATGCCGATTTTAATACCATAAGATCAGAAACTAAAAAAATGCTCCTGCAGTTTGGTCCACAAAGACACATTGCAAATTTAGGTCATGGGCTTTACCCTGATTTAGAAAAAGATAAAGTAAAATGTTTTGTAGAAACAATTCAAGAATTTAGATTCTAAATAAAAAACTATTAATAAAAAATTAAATGAGCAATAAGAAAAATTAATAATTAAAACTGATTAGAAAATTATCTATCAATTAAAATAAAATAAAAATTATTTTTTATTGTAGTAAATAAAAATTTAATACCTTTTAAATTATTATTAAAATTGTTAGTTCATGTTAATGAAATCTATTATTTTAAATACAAATTTTTTTATAAAAAAAACACTTCTCCTATTTTTAGCTCTAATGCTATTAACAGCTTCGTATGCACAAAAAATGGGGAAAAATTTGGTACCAAATCCTAGCTTCGAAAAACATAAAAACAAATCGAGTGTAATAAAAAATGCAATCCCATGGCAGGGAGAAGGAACAGTAGATTTTTATTTAAAACAAGAAAAATTAGACACCTCCAAATACAAAGGTGCACATACAGGAATATGTTACGCAGGACTGCGCTTTCAGCCAAATTATAAAGAATATATGTATGTTAAATTAACATCCACACTTGAAAAGGGAAAAACATATTTTTTCAAAATGCATGTTAGGTTTAAAGCTTCTAGCAGTGTTACTGTAAAACAATTAGGTGTATATTTTTCGGATGATAAATTTAAAGTAGACATGAGTTTTGAAAAGGAAGGTATAATAGATTCAACTTTTATTGAAGGACTTTCAGGATTAAACAATTGGATACCAATCCAGGGTGAATACATAGCCAATGGAAGAGAGAAATATATCATAGTTGGCAATTTTAAAACAAAAATGAAGGAGGATTTTGTTCGATTAAAAAAATGGGATATATTCAAAATGCGAGAAGCGTATTATTATATTGATGATATAACCTTACGTAAAAAAATAATACAAAACGATTCAAGCATTACAAAATTAAATAACGAAGAAACAGAAACTTATATATTTCCAGATACATTTAAAACAGGACAAATAGTTGAAATTAAGAACTTACAATTTAAAAATGGGACTGCTGTATTAATTAAACCATCCTTCAAAATTTTAGATGAACTAGTTAATAAACTTAATGAACATCCATTTATGGAAATACAAATAAATGGACATACCGACAATAATGAAATTGAAGTTAAAAACAAAAAACTATCCAAAGCAAGGGCTAAAATTATTTATAAATATTTATTAAGCCAAAGTGTTATAAATCCAATGAATTACAATGGTTACGGGTCAAAAAAACCAATTGCACCTAATGATACTGATGAAAATAAAGAAAAAAACAGACGAATAGAAATGGTGATAATAAAAGAAGAATAAAAAGCTTTTAAACTTGAGAAAAAATCGAAACTATACAATTAAAATAAAATTATTATTTTTATACAACAGACTTTATATAAGTTAAAGTATATTGCAATCATTACAAAGAAAATAAGTGTTAAAATGCTTACACCCAATTTTATCAAAAAGCTAAAAATGAATGCAAGCATAGCCATTTAGAGCTTACCAGGAAACTGCAGCTGATTAACAAAAAGATTTAACTTGTATAATAACTAATACTAATGTTTTATTAATTCAAAATTTGATAATCTTATAAAAGATACATTAATTAAAAAAACATATGGAAATTAATAAAAAAGGAGATAAAAAAATAATTAATGCATGGACATTCTATGATTGGGCAAATTCCTCCTACCAGTTAGTTATAACTGCAGCCATTTTTCCTATATTTTATGTCGACATTACAAATACCAAAGATGAAAATGGAAAAATCATTAGTGATATTGTAACTATTTTTGGAAGAGATTATAAAAATACCGAACTTTATGATTACGTTATTTCATTATCATTTTTAATCTTATGCCTTATAACTCCAATATTATCAGGCATTGCAGATTACAGGGGCAACAAAAAAAGATTTATGCAGTTTTTTTGTTATTTAGGGGCGCTTTCCTGTGCAACATTATATTTTTTCAATAAAGATAATTTAGGTTTATGTTTATTCTCCATATTATTTGCCAGTTTAGGTTATTCGGGGAGCGTAGTATTTTATAACTCTTACCTGCCAGAAATTGCAGAACCTGAAGATCATGACAAAATAAGTGCACAAGGTTTTGCTAAAGGATATTTTGGAAGTGCTATACTTCTTATAATAAACTTAATTCTAATAAAACAATTTAACATGCCAGCAAAATACTCATTTATAACAGTAGCAGTATGGTGGGCAGGATTTGCGCAGATAAGCTTTTTAAAACTACCAAATTCATTAAAAAAAGATGCAACAGAAGGAAATATTATTACAAAAGGATTTAAAGAACTAATAAAAACATGGAATGAATTAAAACATATTAAACAATTAAAACGATTCCTATTATCGTTTTTTATTTATAGTATGGGGGTACAAACTGTAATGTTAATGGCAGTTATGTTTGCTAAAAAAGAAATAAAAGATCTGGTAGAAGTAAGCGAAACTGTCAATGGAGAAATATTAACAACAATAAAAGAAATACCAATTCAGAACAGCGCATTGATTACAAGTATTTTAATAATTCAATTTTTAGGAATTGCTGGCGCGTATATCTTTTCATTGGTTTCAAGAAAAATTGGTAACATAAAGACATTGGGTATTTGCTTATTTATATGGATAGCACTATGTATTTATGTCTATCAATTTGTTTATAGCTCCAATTCATTTTATATTACAGCATCTATAGTTGGACTTATAATGGGCGGAATACAATCTTTATCACGCTCCACATTTTCGAAATTACTACCCGAAACGGATGAGCATGCATCTTATTTTAGTATTTATGATGTATGCGAAAAAACAGGTATTGTAATTGGAATGCTATCCTTCGGTTTGATTGAAGGAATAACTGGCGGCATGAGAAATTCTATTTTAGCTTTAATTACATTTTTTATTACTGGTTTTATAATTTTACTTACTATACCTAAAACAAAAAATGTACAATAACAATTAATGTTTTCAACCCTACAAACAGATAAATTATTAAATAAAACAGTTGTTTTAATTGATAACCATGCAATGTATTAAATAGATAAAATAAAAATTTTAAAAACTAATAATTTTAAAAACAAAAAACAAGAACTATGATTGTAGATATTTTTATCCCTTGTTTTATTGATCAGATATACCCGAATACAGGTTTTAATATGGTAAAAATATTAGAAAAAGTAGGTTGTGGAGTAAATTACAATCCCGAACAAACATGCTGCGGTCAGCCGGCATTTCATATGGGTTATTGGGACGATAGTAAAGAAGTTGGTGAAAAGTTTATTCGTGAGTTTCAGAATGACAGGTATATTGTTTGTCCATCAGCATCCTGTGTTGGAATGATAAAAAATTATTATCCTGATATGTTTCATAATTCTGTATTACATAACCAATATAAACAAATCCAGAAAAACATTTTTGAATTTTCTGATTTTATGGTCAATGTATTAAAAATCACCGACCTGGGTGCAACACTCAATGGAATTGGCACTTATCATGACTCCTGCAGTGCATTGAGAGAGTACGGAATAAAACGCGAACCGAGAATATTACTTGAAAAAGTACGTGGATTAAAATTAACTGAAATGAAAGATTCTGAAGTATGCTGTGGTTTTGGTGGCAGCTTCTCAGTTAAATTTGAACCTATTGCTGTGGGAATGGGAGAGCAAAAATTAGAAAATGTAATACAAACAAATGCCGAATACCTCATATCAACAGACTCTTCTTGTTTAATGCATATTGATTCCGTTGCAAAAAAACAAAATAAAAATATAAAAATGATGCATTTATGTGATGTACTCGCTTCTGGTTGGGACTAAAATTAAATATTAATTTTTCTTAATTGATTTTATTTTTATTTCATTGATTAAGGCTTCAAATTCAGGCGTTTTATTAATTAAACTAAATGAACTATCGTTTTGCATGCGATAAATATCAGTGAAATTATTTTTAATTGCCAAGCCCAAGGATTTAACGGCTCCTTTATTATCTCCCTTTTGAATCAAAAATACTGCCCTTAAATAATGGGCTTCAAAATTTTTCGGATCGAGCATTAAAAATATTTTACTGTAAAATTCTACCGATGGTAATATATATTTATTTAAGGAAGCTATTGTTTGCATATAAGATGCTAAACTCAAAAAATTAAGTAAGCGTTTATTCATTTGAGCCATATTTTTTTCACTATTTGAATTTATCTTTTTATTAAGCATAGAAATACTATTGCTCCACCATCCAATATTTTGAGTTTGAAATGCTTTTAAATACTCTTGTTTAAGATTTTCTTCTGT